>DAOVUK010000002.1 GCA_030632625.1 Gammaproteobacteria bacterium | reverse complement strand
CTTGCCATGAACAATGCCCTGAGAAAGCTGACCCTGCTTGTGAGGACAGGCATCTTTAACGGCAAAAACTTCATCATTCACTGTACGAAACACAGCAATATTAAAATCACTGGTTTTAACTACTCGAGAACCCTGCTGTGGAATTTCTTCTAACCGACCTACTTCTATCCAATTTGACATTTTTTCTATCCTAAAAATTAAACCTGGCATTTAGTCTCCCCTTTCTGTTAGAAAGGGGAGCGCTATAAATTAAGAGACGACTTTAATTGAAGCAAACTCATGAGATGCAACACCACCAGTCGCACGTGCTTGCCAGGGATCAACCTGAGAAATCTTCTGTGCTTCAAGGAAACGTTTGTTATAGTGTTTACGCTTTGCTTCATCGTTAACAATGGTTTCTTCAATCTTGCTAAAGCCAATACGCTCAACCCATGGTGCGGTTCTTTCAAGGTAATGTGCATCTTCACGATAGTACTGGATGAAAGCACCACAGTATTCCATCACTTCTTCTTCCGTTTTAACATTACACAGAAGGTCAGTTGCTCTTACCTTGATACCGCCGTTACCACCGATATGTAATTCATAACCGGAATCCACACAAACCACACCAAAGTCTTTAATGGTGGCTTCGGCACAGTTTCTGGGACAACCGGAAACCGCCAGTTTGAATTTATGCGGCATCCAGGAGGCCCAGGTTAATTCTTCCAGTTTAATACCCAGAGCAGTTGAATCCTGTGTACCAAAACGACACCATTGTTTACCCACACAGGTTTTAACCGTACGCATGGCTTTACCATAAGCATGGCCTGACACCATTCCGGCATCATTTAAATCTTTCCAGATTTCCGGCAGTACTTCTTTTTCAACACCATACAAACCAATACGCTGACCACCGGTCAGGTGAACATCTTTTATTTCATATTTTTCAGCAACATTGGCAATCGCACGCAGTTCATTCGGCGTGGTCATACCACCCCACATTCTGGGAATCACCGAATATTTGCCGTCTTTTTGAATATTTGCATGGGCTCTTTCATTAATAAAACGTGACTGCGGATCATCCTGAGCTTCATTGTGCCATGCACTTTGCACATAGTAGTTCAATGCCATACGACAGGCTGGACAGCCATCTTCAGTTTTCCAGTTCAGGCTGCGACGGACATCTTTAATTGACGTGAGTTTTCGTTCACGAATGGCTTCACGTACTGCTTCATGGGGATGATCAGTACATTTACACAGTGGTTTGGCTTCCGGGGTTTCATAATCACTGCCCAGAGTTGATTCCAGAATTTGCTCCACCAGTCCAGTACAGGAACCACAGGATGCTGATGCTTTGGTATGAGATCTGACTTCATCTAATGTAAATAAACCTTCGGCGGTAATAGCCTTGACAATGTCACCTTTACAGACACCATTACAACCACAAATTTCTGTGTCGTCCGACATATGCAGAATGTGATCGCCGCCATGACCCGAATCGCCCAGATGTGATTCGCCAAAAAGCAGTTTGTCACGCAAGTCAGAAATATTCTGACCAGAGCGCATTAACTGGAAGTACCAGGCACCTTCTTTAGTATCGCCATATAAAACGGCACCCACGAGTTTATTGTTTCTTAACACCAGCTTTTTGTATAAACCACTGCTGGCATCCTGCATAACCATTTCTTCTGTGTCTTCATCACCGATGAAATCACCTGCAGAAAACAAATCAATACCGGTCACTTTTAATTTGGTTGATGTCACTGAACCTTCATAAAGACCTATGCCCATTTGAGCCAGATGGTTAGCGCAGACTTTTGCCATCTCAAATAATGGTGCCACTAAACCATAAGTATCACCACGATGCTGAACACACTCACCAACCGAATAAATTTTAGGATCATAAGTTTGCATGGTGTCATTAACAACAATACCGCGTTCACAATGCAGACCTGCTTTTTGCGCCAGTTCCATATTAGGACGAATACCGACCGCCATAACCACCAAATCAGTTTCTATTGATGTGCCGTCAGCAAATTTAACGCCTGTGACCCGACCATTGCCGGTAATTTCTGCGGTCTGGGCTTCCATGCGAAAGTCCATGCCCTTCTCTTCAAGGGATTTTTTCAGCATTTTTCCAGATACAGAATCCATCTGACGCTCCATGAGCGTATCAACCAGATGCACAACTGTAACTTTCATACCATGCTGCATCATGCCATTGGCTGCTTCAAGTCCTAACAAACCGCCACCAATAATGGTGGCATGTTTGTATTCTTTGGTGGCATCCAGCATGGTATCGACATCTTTGATATCACGAAAAGCAATCACACCTTGTTTATCATGGCCCGGCACTGGAATAATAAAGGGTGTGGAACCTGTGGCAATTAACAAACGATCATATTCTTCAACTGTGCCATCTTCTGAAGTAACAGTCCGGGCAATACGGTTAATTTCGCTAACTCGTTTACCGGCATGCAGTTTAATATTATTTTCTTCATACCATGGCAATGTATTGAGCATGATGTCATCAATGGTTTTGTCACCCGCCAGGACAGGAGAAAGCAAAATACGGTTATAGTTACCATATGGCTCATCACCAAATACCGTAATGTCATACATATCAGGCGCTATTTTTAATAGCTCTTCAACAGTACGCATACCAGCCATACCATTACCGATCATAACCAGCTTTTCTTTCATATTTTGCTCCATTCTCTCTACTACGTGAGGACATTCAAATCATTTATTATTTATTATACAGCACTAATCGTGCCACTTTTTATTTTTTTGTTTTATGGCTATTATTCAGACACTTAAAAATCAATATGAATTGTGTGAGATTAACATAAGTGTCTCGCACCAATAATGTGCACCATTTTAGTGCGCCTGTATTTTAAAGGGAATAACTGCAAGACATCGTGGTGCATGACTCTAAAAAAGTCACTAAAGGAGAAAAATAGTGTTTAAATAAGAGTGTTTGTATCAATCCATTAATAAGGCGAATGAATTCGCCCCTACAATTGTGAATTCATAAGCTATTGAATAGTTAAACCTTTTCTCTGTAGGGGCGAATTCATTCGCCTAAAACTATCAATTTACGGATGCACACTAACTACATTTTCACATCGAGGAAATCAGAACATAATGAAATCATAATAAACGCCTTGAAAAATATTATGTTTACTCCTAATATATTAATTATTGTCAATTCATCCTGGAGGATGAATTACATCAGAAAGTTTAACCTTCTTCTGTAAAATACCAGCTCATCAGGGAACCCTGAGAAAAATAACCAATGTTAAAAAACGTTACAGTACTTTATATTGAAGGTGATTCAGATATAGCTGAAGAAAGCTCCGTTTTATTAAAAAAGAGAGTTGCTGCAGTTCATATAGCAAAAGATGGTGAACAGGGATTAGCTCTATTTAATGAGTTAAATCCTGATATCATTATTACTGACTTTCAAATACCTAAACTCAATGGTTTAGCTATGATTAAGCAAATCAGAGAAGCAAACAGTGACATTCCAGTCATTATCACATCAGCTTTTAATGACAGCGAGATGCTCTTAAGTGCTATTGATTCAGAAATTGATGCCTGTCTGCTTAAACCTGTCAACCCACAGAAACTGCTTAAAAAAGTCCAGCAATTAGTAGAACCTTTTTTTCTGAAAAAAAAACTGATCGAACTAAAGAGCCAACTAAAAAACATACAAGATCTGGAAGCTAAAGGGAAAGAGCTGATAGCCTACAAAGAACGAATGGAATATGCGTTTAGTGGTAGTAATGACGGAATCTGGGATTGGAACATTTTAACAAATGATGCCTATTTATCGCCAAGATGGAAGGCGATAATCGGCTATAAACCTGAAGAGATAGAAAATAACATTACATCATGGCGTGACAGTTTACATCCAGAAGATTTACTTATGGCTCAGGAGCAGCTGGAAAAAGTATTTACCCAAAAAGGAGAACTCTATGATGTTGAATTCAGACAAAAACATAAAGACGGGCACTGGATATGGATTTTAGCTCGCGGTGTTGTAAAATTTGATGGCGCAGATAATCCGATCAGAATGATTGGCACACATACTGATATCACAGAAAAAAAAGACGCTGAGAGCAGATTACATGAAAGCCAGAAAAATCTGGCAGCAGCCCAAAAAACTGCACATCTCGGCAGCTGGATATGGAAAATAACCACCAATGAACTGCAGTGGAGTGATGAGGTATTTCGTATCTTTGGTGAGACACCTCAATCTTTTGAACCGACCTATGAGAAATTTTTAAGCTACCTGTCTGAAGAGGATGCAAAATCTATTGCAGATCACATTGCACAAAGCCTTGAAGATAAAAACAAACCCTATGATGTTGTTCATCAGATTATCACAAAAGACGGGGAACAGCGATATGTACATGAAACAGGTAATATCTTATATGACGCTAATGATATTCCTGTACAAATGATAGGTACAGTGCTTGATGTAACCAATCGAATTAACAATGAGAAACTATTACAGGAACAAAAAAATGCCCTGGCTCACCAGGTTCATCATGATGTGTTAACCGGACTGCCCAACAGATTACTTTTTAATGACCGTTTAGAGCATGCCATCAATAAGGCAAAACGCTATAAAAAACAGATAGCTGTCTTTTTTATCGACCTGGATCATTTTAAAGCGATCAATGACACAATGGGGCATGATGTTGGTGATGAAGTGTTAAAGATATTTGCCAAACGACTGACCGATAGTGCCAGGGGTGAGGACACACTTGCTCGAATGGGTGGCGATGAATTCATGTTAATTATGGAAGATGTACATGGAACACAATCAGCATCTGTCGTCGCAGAAAAAATCATTGACTCGGTAAAAATGCCGATATTAATTAACGAGAATTCGCTTTATCTTACCGGAAGTATAGGGATCAGCATTTATCCAAAAAATGGTGAAGATTCATATACGTTGATAAAAAATGCAGATACCGCGATGTATAGAGCAAAAGATAAGGGCAGAAATAATTACCAGTTTTATACAGAGCAAATGACCCGGTTAATACTCGAACGCTTATCCATGGAGTCTGACTTACGTCATGCCTTAGAGCATGAAGAGTTTGAGGTCTATTATCAGCCTCAAATAGATGCGCTGACAAATTCCATTACCGGAATGGAAGCACTCATACGCTGGCATCATCCTGAAGGACTTATTGCTCCAGCCAGGTTTTTACCTCTGGCAGAAGAGACCGGTTTGATAGTAGAGATGGATCGCTGGGTAATGAAAACCGCTCTGACTCAGATGAAGGAGTGGGAATTATTAGCTTATCAGCCTGGTAAAATAGCACTGAATCTGTCCATAAAACATCTGCAGGCAAAGGACATAATCCACAAACTAAAAGAGCTGGTAAAACAGTGTGACTACTCTCTGGCAAATATTGAACTTGAAGTAACAGAGACGGAAATAATGAAGGATCCTGAAGCTTCCATATCGAGACTTCAGGAGATAAGTGATATGGGGATCTCTATAGCAATTGATGACTTTGGAACAGGTTACTCTTCTCTCTCATACCTGCAAAGACTGCCCATTGATAAACTAAAAATAGATAAATCTTTTATACGGGATATTGTCGATAATAATGATGCAAGTATTATAAAAGCAATTATAGCTCTGGCTCAAAATATGAACCTGGAAGTTATATCTGAGGGCGTTGAGACTAAAGAACAAAGTGATTTTTTAGTTAAAAATGGCTGTCATAATATTCAGGGTTATTTTTACGCAAAACCAATGCCTGCAGATAAGATGAAAGAATTCTTAGATAACCACTCTGTTTAGATTATTTCCACGGCCCTAACGCTTAATCCGCAAAATATCAAGATTAAGCCGCTGCCGATCATCAAACATCCGTTTGGCGATCATCCACACCGCCAGCATAATACCGAAACCTGTTCCTGAAGCAATAAGAAAAAAGATCAAAATCTGATATTTGACAGCTTCTACCGGGGGGGTTCCTGACAGAATCTGCCCGGTCATCAAACCGGGAAGGCTGACCAGACCAGCGATGGCCATGGAGTTGATAATAGGTATCATACCGGTTCGAATACTCTCGGCACGAATTTCCTGAATGGCTTCCTGATAGGTTTGTCCAAGCATTAACCGCTGTTCAATCACCAGTCGCTGCTGATAAACACTCTGATTTAATTTATCCATACCTAATGAAATGCCGTTCATGGTATTGCCCAGCAGCATACCCAGCAGTGGAATGGCATATTGGGGGGAATACCAGGGTGTTGGCGCAACAATGACCATCAGGGTTAATAAAGCCATGGCAAATGATGAGATAAACAGCGCACTGGTACCAATTTTAAAACCGATCCAGCGTTTCAACGGATATTTTTGTCTGGCATTAATTTCAAAACCTGCAACTAACAGCATGACGGTTGCAATACTGGCTAAGAAATACAAATTATTGCTATTAAAGATCAGTTTAAGGATATAGCCAATCAGCAATAACTGGATCACATTACGAATCGCAGCAATAATTAATTGTTTAGTAATATTCAGCTGCAGCAGTAAACTGGTAATAGCCAGTAGAATAATCATCACTGAAGCAATCACCAGATCCCAGGGAGTAAGATGTATCATACGAGGACGCCATCCTCTTCAGCTGGTTCAGGACCAATAAGACTGACTTCATAATGACTATTATTTAAAGTAAGTAACTGCTGGCAGACTCGATTTAATTGTTCTTTATCATGACTGATCCAGATAACCGGAATCTGATGTTCATACTGATAATCTTTAATTAATAATTCTAGCTGCGCCCGGTTGCCATGATCCAGATTAGCAGTGGGTTCATCCAGTAATAATGCCTCCGGCTGATTCATTAATAGCCGGATACAAGCCAGTCTTTGTTTTTCACCACTGGATAAATGGCTAACCTGCCAATCCAGAACCTCTTTTTGAAAACCAAGATGAGCAAACAATACGTCATCAAACATTGGAAAATGTTCTCCAACGGTTTCACACCACCACTGACTTTCTGCGGGCAATAAGGCCACTTTTCGACGCCATTGTTGTGCGGCTATGGTTTGAGATTCAATATCACCCAAAAAAATATCACCCTGATGAGGCAGCATATCGGCCAGGGCTTTTAATAAGACTGATTTGCCAATCCCTGACGGCCCCGTTAGTCCCATGCAGGTACCTGCCGGGATAGAAAAATTAAAGGATTGGCTGAAATTTGGCGAAATAGAGGATAAATTAAGGTTTTTTATCATTAAATCAGACATATTTACCCAATGTTCACCCTAGAGATGTGATTTGAAGAATATAAATAAGAGTTTGATTTTAATTCATCAACCTCCAGTATGCTATATTTAACTGAAATGAATAACAAATACGATCTTATGAACCCATATCCTGTCTGGCTAGATCCAGATGACACTAATTACCAGTTTCCTCATCCGGATAATGCCCTGACCGAACCGGACGGTTTATTAGCCGTGGGCGGTGATCTGTCTCCCCATCGTATTATCAGCGCCTATCTTAATGGTATTTTCCCCTGGTATAGCCATGGTCAACCCATTTTATGGTGGAGCCCTAATCCCAGAGCTGTATTGTTCCCTGAAAAACTGCATGTTTCAAAAAGTCTGAAAAAAATTATTCGAAAAAAGACCTTCAGAACATCGATAAATCAGGCATTTGAACAGGTCATTTATTCATGTGCACAAACACCAAGAAAAAATCAGGACGGCACCTGGATCACCGATGAAATGCAGCAGGCCTATCTCCAACTGCATAAACTCGGCATTGCACACAGTGCTGAATGCTGGTTAGACGACAAATTAGTGGGTGGTTTATATGGATTAGCCCTGGGTAAGGTTTTCTTTGGCGAATCCATGTTCTCTCATCAGAGCAATGCATCTAAAATTGCCTTTGTTCATTTGCTGGACGAATTAACAAATTCTGACTATGCTTTAATAGATTGTCAGGTAACCACTGACCATCTATTGAGCCTGGGTGCTGAGGAAATACCAAGAAATCAGTTTCTTAAATTAGTTGAACAACATGCCTGGCCTTTTTTACATAATAATAATAATGATAATAACAATAACAATAACAATAATAATTTAGCTTAGTCAGGAGCCTGCCGGGTACAATTCCTGGATAACACTATGTCTGATATGGATCGCAAATTTCTACAAAAACCAATAAATTTATATCTTTCAGCAGAACATGACTGCAGTTATTTGCCTGATCGACAGGCAAATAGCCTATTTGTTGATCCAGAAAGACCAATGACTGCAGAGCTGTATTCTGAACTCGTTCAACAGGGTTTTCGTCGCAGTGGTAATTATGTCTACACGCCCTATTGCAAAAAATGCCATGACTGTATCCCCATCCGCCTGAATGTCTGGAAATTTGTGTTGAGCCGCTCGCAAAAACGCTGTAAAAATAAAAACAAACAAGTGACAGCAGAAGCAAAAAAACCTGTTTATGATAAAAATCAATATCAGATTTATGCCCAATATGTGACTTCAAGACATCCTGGCGGCGGCATGGACGAACCAGACGATGATAAATATCTGGATTTTCTTACCTCCAAATGGAGTCAGACTACTTTTTTTGAATTTCAGGAAAACGGAAAACTGATAGGTGTTGCTGCAACTGATATTGTCGAGGATGGCCTCTCAGCAGTTTATACCTTTTTTGATCCATCAGCAGAATATAAAAAACGCAGTCTGGGTGTTTTTTCAATCTTGTGGCAGGTAGAAGAGGCTCAGCGTCGCGGTTTAAAATGGTTATATCTGGGCTATTGGATCAAAGATTGTAATAAAATGAGCTACAAAGACAACTATCAGCCTCTGGAATATTATTACAATCATCTCTGGCATGACTTTCCTCCCGGCTTAACTTAAATATCTGTTTAACAACCGGCGGCAAGCCATTGTTAGATCAAAGTTTTTTAAAAAACATTAAATATAAACTCATGATTTAAAAAATAATTTTTAAAATTTATATTAAAACTACTCAAGCTTATTTTTCAAAGGACGATAATAAAATTAACCATGACACATTTTTAGAAACATAAGCTCAGGCAAATCGATGCTCAGCAAAATTAACCGATTAATAAATACCTACGAACAGAAACATGGCTTCAGACCTAATCTGTTGTATATTAATACCGCTCAATTAGAACTGTTAAAAGAACAATTATCTGAAACCGATATTGAAATTCTGGCGCAATTGATCGGCATGGATATTGTGATTGTTGAAAGCAATTCAAAACCTCATGCTTCATGGGCTCAAATTACCTGGAAACATTCCAAAATAGCTTAAGAGCGTAGAAAAAAAGGTTTTTTCTAATTAAATGCCAATTAGGTATTGCTAATTTTTTCTAATTGGGGCAATATTCACGCCTTGAAATTCCAGATTAATTTAATTATATAGTAGATTTATGGCAAAAGAAGAAGGCATTGAAATGGAAGGCACTGTGATTGACACATTGCCAAATACCATGTTTCGCGTTGAGCTTGAAAACGGTCATGTTGTTACCGCTCACATTTCAGGAAAAATGAGAAAAAATTATATCCGTATTCTAACGGGTGATAAAGTAACTGTTCAGCTGACACCCTATGATTTGAGCAAGGGTCGTATTACTTACCGGGCTAAATAGTAGAGACGCTGCATGCAACGTCTAGCAGATTAAAGACGTTGCATGCAACGTCTCTACAATGCTTTAGTGAACCTTATCGATGTTATCGATTTCACTTTGCAGGTCAAATTTCAGTTCACCATTTTCGACAGACACTGTGACCTTGCCGCCATGCTCCAGCTCACCAAACAGTAAGGCTTCAGCCAATGGTTTTTTGATGCTTTCCTGAATTAGTCGAGCCATTGGTCTGGCACCCATTTTTTCATCATAACCATTTTCAGACAGCCATTTGCGCGCATCCGGTTCAACATACAATTCGACCTTCTTATCAGCCAGCTGGGTTTCAAGTTCAAAAATAAATTTATCAACCACCTGAATCATCACTTCCGGTGAGAGTGAAGCAAACTGCACCACAGCATCCAGACGATTACGAAATTCTGGTGTGAAGCCGCGTTTAATCGCTTCCATACCATCAGAAGAATGATCCTGAAGAGTGAAGCCAATGGATGCACGGGACATTGCCTGGGCGCCCATATTGGTGGTCATAATTAAAATCACATTTCTGAAATCAGCCTTTCGGCCATTGTTATCCGTCAGAGTACCATGATCCATAACCTGCAATAGCAGATTAAAGACATCGGGATGTGCTTTCTCAATTTCATCCAGCAGCAGCACAGCATGAGGATGCTTGTTAACCGCTTCGGTAAGCAAACCACCCTGATCATAGCCGACATAGCCCGGAGGAGCACCAATCAGCCTTGAAACGGTATGCCGCTCCATATATTCAGACATGTCAAAACGAATCAGTTCAATACCCATTAATTTGGCTAATTGGGTTGAAACCTCTGTTTTGCCCACACCGGTAGGACCGGAGAACAGGAAAGCACCAATGGGCTTATCATCACGCCCGATACCGGCACGAGCCATCTTAATGGCATCATCAAGTGTTTCAATGGCTTTATTCTGACCATGAATAACCAGTTTCAGATTACGAGCCAGCTTCTTAAGCGAATTTTTATCACTGCTGCTGATGGTTTTTGGTGGAATACGGGCAATTGTAGCAATTATCGCTTCAATTTCTCTGACACCGATGGTTTTTTTGCGCTTAGCGGGGGCTTTGAGTTGTTGATTGGCACCGGCCTCGTCAATCACATCAATGGCTTTATCGGGTAAATGACGTTCATTAATATAGCGTTCAGAGAGTTCAGCGGCACTGCGTAAAGCCTGTTTGGTGTATTTAATATGATGATATTCTTCAAATCGTGAACGTAATCCTTCAAGAATTCGATAAGTTTCTTCAGCAGATGGTTCAGGCACGTCAATTTTTTGAAAACGTCTTGCCAGAGCATGGTCTTTTTCAAAAATACCTCGATATTCCTGGTAAGTTGTCGAGCCGATACAACGTAAATCACTGGTTGAAAGGGCTGGCTTAATCAGGTTAGAAGCATCCATGGCCCCGCCTGATGCCGCACCAGCACCGATAATTGTATGAATTTCATCAATAAAGAGAATGGACTTTGGTTCGTTTTTCAATTGATTCAAAACAGCTTTCAGACGTTTTTCAAAATCACCACGGTATTTTGTTCCCGCCAACAGAGCACCCATGTCCAGGGAGTAGATGACATGACCTTCAAGAATTTCAGGCACCTCATCATCAATAATTTTTTTTGCCAGGCCTTCTGCCAGTGCCGTTTTACCCACACCTGCTTCGCCGACAAACAACGGATTATTCTTTCTGCGACGACATAAAATCTGAATGGTCCGGTTCACTTCTTCTTTTCGACCAATTAAGGGATCAATTTTGCCTTCCAGAGCCCGTTCATTCAGATTGAGTGCATACAGATCCAGTGGATTTTGAGCCGCTTTCGAATTGGGCATTTCTGAGCCATCGGTATCAGCACCCTTCTCTTCCTCTTCCATACCGGCACTGCTGTCATCCACCTTACTGATACCATGCGAAATAAAGCTGACAATATCCAGACGGGAAACATCCTGCTTACTTAACAGATAAACTGCCTGAGATTCCTGTTCATTAAAAATAGCAACCAGTACATTAGCGCCATTGACTTCTTTTTTACCAGAGGATTGCGCCTGAAAAATGGCACGCTGCAAAACACGCTGAAAGCCGAGAGTCGGCTGAGTATCACGCTCATCAATTTCAGACAGCACGGGAGTGGTTTCATCAAGAAAAATCATCAGCTCATTACGCAGCTGAATGAGATCCACTGTACAGGCTTTGAGCACTTCTGCTGCTGCAGGGTTATCAAGCAAAGCCAGCAACAAGTGTTCAACAGTCATAAATTCATGACGTTTTTCCCTTGCTTCTTTAAATGCAAGGTTCAGTGTAAATTCGAGCTCTTTACTCAGCACTATACTTTTCCTTATATTAAAAAAATATGTAACTAATGAGTTATAACAGAAGTTACAAAATTTTTTTACTCAACTTCCATAGAACACATCAACGGGTGATTGTGTTTTTTGGAATAGTTATTCACTTGCAATGTTTTGGTTTCCGCAGTATCTCTGCTAAATAAACCACAGATGCCTTTACCGCTATTATGAACATCCATCATAATCCGAGTGGCTTTGGCTCGATCCATAGAAAAAAAGTTCTCCAGAACATGTACAACAAATTCCATCGGCGTGTAATCATCATTATTGATAATAACCCGATACATGCGAGGTTTCTTCAGCTTTGGTTTGGCTGTTTCAATCGCAGTATCACCGATATCAATATCATTTAATTCATCATCAGACCAATCATCTGAATTCATCACGTTAGTCATATATATTTAAGTCTAGCTAAAACTAAAAAAAATTCTCTGTTTTTTTGAAAAAAATTTACAGCACTGCCATTTTCACCACAAGCTGACATGACAGAAATGCAGTCTATCATTGTGTATGGGGTTTTTTGCTCTTATTAACAAGACTAATTTATTATCAGTTCGTTCAATTATCCGGCATGACTCCTGACTCCCTTCAATTTCCTGCCAGAATATAATCTGAAGCAGGTCTATAATTAACACGATTTTATGGAATATTATCTATATTTATTATAAACTTAATTTATGTTATTAAAGTAATTGCTAGGAATGCAATATGGCTAAGGCAAAATCATCTAAAAATAAAGATGATATGAAGAAGAAAAAAAGCTTTAAGAACAAATCTGAAACATCCCCTAAAAAGGGAGCTGAATCACTGAAAAGTCTTGATGCTGATCAGCAACAATCCCCTGTGCCTGCTGATAAGTCATTAACTTCATTAAAAAAAATACAGAAGCAACTTGATGCGATAGTTGCCCAGCGAGAAGCTAAAAATAAACAAATTAAAGCGCTGAAAAAAAAGACCAAAGCTTTAGGTGAACAAACCACAGCCTTGAGCCAGGAAACGACAGCCCTGAGCCAGCAGACGAAAGCCTTGAGCAAACAGGCAAAAAAATCTGAATCTCAGCGTTCTAAATATGCTCTGAATAACGATCTGCTGCGAATTAAGACTGCTCTTGAGAAAAAAACCATCCAGTTTGATAAAGAAACCAGTAAACTGTCAAAAGAAATTATCCAGTTCAAAGATTTAACTCATCGAGTTGAACATAAAATTCAAACTTTAGAAATCCAGACATCAGCAAAAGACGCAGCACCTTCAGCCAGCGAACTGCAAGGCCTGAATAAGAATAATAAGCTTTTATTTAAAAAAGTGAGTAATTTTGAAGAAAAACTCAATCAATTTTCCGATACATTTATGCTTCCTGAGGAAGCCACTGCAGAATTTGCTGAGCAATTAAATTTACTCAATCAGACCATTTTGCAGCTCAGTGAAAACTATCAGGCACATGATACTCAAATAAAATTACTGCAAACTGATACCGGTAATATCAGAAAATCACTGCAGCGGGATATAGATAACCAGCAGCAGGTTATAGACAGCCACCGGCATGGCATGGAAAACCTCGAGCAGGCAGTGACCCGTCTGAAACAAAACATGGGAGACTATCAACAGGAATTAAAGAGCCATCAGCAGAAATTCAACAGTCGTCAGCAGGATTTTGAGAGCCGTCAGCAGGATTTTGAGAGCCATCAGCTGGAATTAAAGAGCCATCAGCAAGAATTCAACAGCCATCAGCAAGATCTAAAAACTAAAATGGATCAGTTTAATGAGCAGCTGAAACAATCTCAGCATGAACTTAAACAACAGATCCAGTTACTACCCGAAGCGGAACACAATGCTGATTTAGAACAATTTAATGAAACTCTGGATAAACTAACACAACAACTTTCTGACGTCAGCGAACAATACAGTCATTTGCAGAGCCTGTTCAGTGCCATGCAGGAACAGCAAAACACGGATAGTGAGCACCATGATGAGCTTTCAAAACAGTATCTGACTCAACAGCAGCAATTAGAGAAGCATGAAGCCCAAATAGTTCAGTTAATTCCTGTCATTTCTCAAAGCAGCACAAATGAACAACAATTAAAACAAATTTCTGCTTCATTAGAACAGTCGGCACACATGCCAGACGATCACTCACAGCTGGAAAATGATTTACAATCCGCGTTACTGACCCTGGATCAAAAAATAGACAAGAGTCAACAGCAATACCAGAAAAGTATTGATAAATTAGCCAGCCAGCAACGGGATGCAGAAAGTCATCAGCTTGATATGGAAAACCAGCAACTCAAGATGGTCAGTTATCAGCAGGATCAATCAGTTTCTGTGAGCCAGCTCAATAAAAAATTAAAAATTCGCAGCCAGCTGTTCAGTCTTGGCCTGATTTCAGTACTGACCATCTCTATCCTACTATTATTTAATCAGGACATCTTTAATCAAATAGCAGAAAAGGATGCGGCAGACAGACAGGAATTAATTGCCCGGATCAAAATGGATGTCACTAATGATACATTCACCCAGATTAATGCGCTCAGTAAACAAAACAGCAGCATTATCAGTCAACAATTTAATCAGGTAAGAGACTCAATTAAGGCGGTCAGGAAACAAACCGAACTGATTTCTAAAACAAATTCCAAAATGGCTATTCAAGTATTGCAAAACAACTGGCAGAAACAGCATCAGCTACTGCAGGAAGGCTTATCCAGCACCCAAATGGAGCAACAGGGACTCAATAAAACGGTCGAACAGCTTGCCGAAAAAATCAGCACAGTCGGTAATCAATTTCAGCAGTTACAAAAATCACAGAGTCAAAATTCTGATATTCCACCCCCAAATAAACTGCCTGATATTGAAATCATCGGGATTGAAAAAATTAAATCACCTTTTTATACCATTCAGCTGCTTGGTGCCCTGCACCAGGAATCTATTCGCAGCTTTATCAGACAACATCGATTAACTGACAGCAGTCGCATTTATCAAACTGAACTTCAGGACAAACCCTGGTATATTTTAGTTCAGGGTCACTATTCCAGCTTTTCTCAAGCCAAAGAAAAACTGGAGCAGTTGCCTGAGTATTTGCGAAAAAATAGCCCCTGGATAAAAAAACTACCCTGAATTATGAACAGACCTGCATTCCCTTTGCTACTAATTTGCCTTGCTTTAAGCAATTTGTTACTGTGTTAAATCATCGACAAATCTGATAACAGCCCAATATTTTGGAGTATAAAATGAAAAAGGTTCTTATAAGCTTATTAGTCTCCAGCGCTATATTAAGCGGATGTGCAGGCAATACCATCAGTGATGATAATTTTTCTGGTTTCTTAAGTGATTATTCTATCCTGAAGACGACAGCTGATGATAAAGATACACTGGGATATGTTGCCCCCGATATTAACTGGCAGCAATATAATAGTGGGATGGTTGATAAAGTGCTGATCATTACGCCTGACGGCAATCAACCAACAGATGCTAAACTTCTGCTTGCTATCGCTGAAAAATATGAACAACTGATTAAAGAAAAACTTTCTCAGAAATTTAAAATGGTTGACCAGGCCGGTCCGGGAACTATTCGAATACAGGCAGCAATTACTAGTGTGTTTACCAGTTATGATGATTTAAAAGGCTATCAGTATATTCCTATTGCTGCTGCTGTAACGGGTGCTGCAAGAGCCTCAGGTGCTGAGAAAAAAAGTGTCCGGGTGATGACCGAAGTAAAATTAATCGATTCGGTTGATGGTCAACTTCTGGCGCAGGCAGTTGATCTGAAAGCGGGTGGAAAAGTACAGGATGAAAACTCAGGGATTTTGTTAGCTGACATTACACCAATTCTGGAGCAATGGTCTCAACGTTTAACTGACCTCATAGTCTCCTTGAAAAAAGCACTTAAAAATAAATAAACTCCAATCTATAATTCCCATGCATCAGCATGGGAATCCTTGTGCTTCTTTATCAATATATTTGTACAAATCAGTTAAATCCGATAGTGTCTGATCATCAAGGTATTAAGAATCTGATTGCAAAAGGATATCATCATTGCCCCGCTTAAAACGATCTTACGGATGGATTTTATTATTCACTTTATTTATTTTTGTCAGCCATACAAATGCGGCTGATCATGCAATTATTCTGCAATACCATCATGTCAGTGATACTACCCCCAAAATAACCAGTATTGCTCCGGAGCAATTTGAATGGCATCTTGAATATCTGCAGCAACAGGGTTTTATTATCTGGCCATTGAGCAAAATTGCTCAATATCTTAAACAGGGCAAATCCTTACCTGACAAATGCGTGGCTATAACATTTGACGATGCCTATCGTTCCATCTATACCACGGCATTTCCATTGTTAAAGAAAAGAAACTGGCCAGTTACTTTATTTTTGAATACAGATGCCGTGGGTAACAGCAAAAACAGTCTCAGCTGGGATGAAATTCGGCAGATGAACCGCTCTGTAGCAGAAATTGGCAATCATAGTCATACTCATGCTCATTTGATCCGCTATCAGGCAAATGAATCTCCCCTGCAGTGGCGAAAACGAATCATTGCAGAAATTCAAACCGCACAGCAAATGATTGACCAGCATTTATCCGCTACAGACAAACGTCCGCCACGTTTGTTCGCTTATCCTTATGGCGAATATTCAATAGCACTCACTCAGATTATAAGAGAATTGGGCTATACTGCTGTCGGCCAGCATTCTGGCCCTGCCGCATTGATGACACCACTGGAAATTTTGCCAAGATTTCCCATGGGAGGGATCTATAGCAACAAAAGTCAGCTGATTGAAAAGTTAAAAACCTACCCCTTACCACTGGAAAAAAAGCAATGGCTCAGACAATTAGCCAAACAATATCGAATTTCCGGAAGTATTCTGGAGCATAACGACTTGCAACAGGATTTGATTAAACGAGTCAATGGAATATCGCCTGCTATGGCACTTGCTCAGGCGGCAAATGAATCAGCATGGGGGACTTCACGTTTTAGCAAACTGGGTAATAATCTGTTCGGCATCTGGACCTATAATGAAAAAATTGGTATCAAACCACTCAAGCGTGAACCCGGTAAAAAACACTTTGTTCGTAAATTCAGCTCATTTCAGGAATCAGTCATTGTTTATATGCACACCCTGAACACCCATGCCGCCTATAAAAAACTCAGGGATATTCGTCATCAGGCTGTATTTAGAGGTGAAAAACTATCGGGTTATGAGTTAGCCAGGGGACTGGAAAAGTATTCAGCCAAAGGCCAGGATTATATAAAAATGATTCAGAAGATGATCAATCACTATAACCTTGAAAACATGCAGCCGGAAACGATTGCTTTGTCAGAAATAGCATTCAATTGATAGACACTTACATCATTAGTGCAGGAGAAACTCTCAACACTTCCTCAACGGTGGTAATACCTTTGGCTATTTTCTGAGCACCATTCAGACGTAAGGGTTTATAACCTTCTTTCATTGCCTGGCGACGCAGCTGATCCATATCGGCATCCTGACTGAGCATGTGTTTAAATTCCTGAGTCAGGGGCAGCATTTCAAACAGACCTATCCGTCCTAAATAACCAGTGTTACGGCATTCAAGACAGCCGACCGGCTCATAAATCTTTTTCGGTGGATCACTTTTCCAGGGTTTCACCATATCAATCCAGATATCCTCATCAATAGAGGTTTCCTGTTTACAATGAGGACAGAGTGTCCTGACCAGACGCTGCGCCATAATTCCAATAATACTGGAATGAATCAGATAGGGAGGCACACCAATATCCTGTAATCGAATCAGTGCTGAAAGTGTGTCATTAGTATGTAAGGTGGATAACACCAGGTGTCCGGTCAATGAGGCCTGAATAGCCATTTCAGCGGTTTCTTTATCCCTGATTTCACCAATCATAATAATGTCGGGATCCTGACGCATCAGGGTCCTGACACCCTGGGCAAAATCCAGATCAATTTTTTGCTGAACCTGCATCTGATTGAACATCGGTTCAATCATTTCTATAGGATCTTCCACGGTACAGACATTAACTTCAGGTTTAGCCAGCTGCCGCAGTGTAGTATAAAGTGTACTGGTTTTGCCTGAACCTGTTGGTCCTGTGACCAGAATAATGCCATTAGGCTGTTTGATCATGGTCTGCCAGGCTTTATTTTCCTGCTTACCAAAGCCAAGCGATTCAAAACCTCGCTGTAATACTTCCGGATCAAAAATCCGCATCACCAGTTTTTCACCAAAGGCAGTCGGCATGGTTGACAGTCGCAGTTCAATTTCCGTGCCTGCAGGTGTTTTGGTCTTAATACGGCCATCCTGAGGACGACGTTTTTCAGAGACATCCATACGCCCGAGAATTTTAATTCGACTTGATACCGCATTCATCACTGCAGCTGGAATTTCATAAACCTGCTGCAGAATACCGTCAATGCGAAAGCGCACATTGGCCTGTTCCCGCCGGGGCTCGAGATGAATATCACTGGCACGCTGCTCAAATGCATATTGCAGCAGCCAGTCAACAATTTTGACAATATGATTATTATCGGCATCCAGACTGCCGGCACGACCCATTTCTATCAGTTGTTCCAGATTCTGGATACCCAGCATTTCATCTTCTGACTGATATTCAGCCTGAGTCACAGATTTGGAAACACTATAGAATTCAATCAGAAAATGACTCAGATCATCCGGGTTAGACAGTACCAGCTTAACTTTTTTTCCGGAAATTCGTTCAATTTCTGCCTGCCAGGCAAGCTGGTATGGCTGGGCTGTGGCAACATAAACCGTGTCATGAGTCACTTCAACAGGCAGAATATTGAAATTCCTGGCATAGGAAAAGGACATAAGCGAAGTCACACTATGGACATCTATCACCAGCGGATCAATTCTTTTAGTCTCTATTGCAGATTTGTCAGACAGCCATTGAGTCAATTCATCCATTGATATCTGACGTTCCGGGTGAGAACAATTCTTCCAGTCCCTTTCTGTAATAATCAAAAAAGGGTGCTGTTTAGAATACTGGTTGTTTTTATCCATTGCCCTGAGAACCTGGGCATTTTCCTTTGAAACAAGGCCATCGCTTATTAGTTGATCCAGGACTTTATACAGATCAAGTTTGCCGTCAGCTTGTGTGAGTTTATTTTTATACATTTTTTAATTATAAATTATCTTTAAATAAGAGGATTTTTTAAGAACCGCTCTTGTTAAATAGAGTAAGTTAAATGGTTCTTCACAAAAATGCGTATTTTTCAATTACCAACAAAACGCACATGAAAGCTATATGGAAGAATACGTAGAGCGTAGAGACGTTGCATGCAACGTCTCTACCATTTGAACCTATCTGGTGAACCCGATAAAAAGTACGCAATAATGTGATGAACCAGTTAAATGAATGACTTAAATAAATGATATACTGCATTTCTTTTTTAGCAATACAATAAATGATATTTTGAGAGATATGTCCAAACTGGTTCTTTTTAACAAACCCTATAATGTATTATGTCAGTTTACTGATTCTGATAAACAACAGACATCAGACAGAGAAAACTTGTCCCATTATTTAGCCATTGATAAAGTTTATCCAGCCGGGCGTCTGGATCGTGACAGTGAGGGCTTATTATTATTGACCGATTCCGGCTCACTGCAGCATCAGATTGCTCATCCCAAGCATAGCAAAGAAAAGTCCTATTGGGTACAACTAGACGGTGCAATTGATGATCAGGCAATTAAGCAATTAAGAAAAGGGGTGCAGCTCAAAGACGGGCTGACCCGCCCGGCCAAAGCCAGAAAAATATCTGAACCTGAAATCTGGGCCAGAACACCGCCGGTACGGTTTCGACAAGATATTCCTACGTCGTGGATAGAATTGACTATTTCTGAGGGAAAAAATCGTCAGGTCAGGCGCATGACTGCCGCAGTTGGTTTTCCAACGCTGCGTTTAATCCGGCATCGTATCGGCCAGTGGCATTTAAACAATCTTCAACCTGGTGAACACTGCGTTTTGAATGTATGAATTTAAATTACAATACTAGCCCTGCCCTGTTTCTGCTCTGCCTGCTGCTTGTTTCGGGCAGTATAAAAGCCGATATTTTTGTCCGGGATGACATTATTACCACACCGGATATCAGTCATTTTTCTATGTGCCATGCACAGGGCTGTAAAACAGTTGAACAATTATCTTTGACGCAAACAGAGTGGCAGCAAATCAGCAGACATTTCCAGCCCGCAGCCGTATCAGCTGAGGCCGAACGGCTCCAGGTAGCCAATGCAATCGCAGAATTTGAACAGATTGTTGGCGTTAAAACGGATACATCTCAGGATAAGGCCGGATTATTTGCACACATGGGTTCTTATGGTCAACTGGACTGTATCGATGAATCAACCAATACCACGACCTATTTGCTCATTTTAAAGAAACAGGGACTGTTAAAATGGCATGAACCTATGGATCATGTCACCCGGGGCTTTTTTATTTTTGGCTGGCCCCATAGTTCGGCTGCAATGCGCGAGAACTCTCTTTCTGAAAACAGCGCTGAATTCGCCGTTGATTCCTGGTTTGAAGATAATGGCCAGCGTCCCCATATTATTCCATTATCACAATGGCGTTCCGGCTGGACTCCCAAATGAGCAAACAAACAAATCACCCTCAATCTTCTATCATCGTCGGCCTCTCCGGTGGTGTTGATTCTTCAGTCACGGCCTTGCTGTTAAAACAACAGGGGCTGGATGTTGCAGCAATATTTATGAAAAACTGGAATGAGGATGACGACGAGGGCTATTGTCCGGCAGAAGAAGATTTTGCCGATGCCCAAAGTATTGCCGCTGAACTTGATATTCCATTTCATGGCGTCAACTTTGCACCTGAATACTGGGATAATGTTTTTTCTTATTTTTTATCAGAATACAAAGCTGGCCGTACTCCAAACCCTGATATTCTTTGTAATAAAGAAATCAAATTTAAAGTCTTTCTGGACTATGCTCTGGCACAGGGTGCGCAGAAAATTGCTACCGGACATTATGCCCGGGTTAAAGAACAAGATGGTCAGTTTTTTCTACTCAAAGGTAAAGACAACAATAAAGATCAGAGCTATTTTCTTTATACCCTGGGACAATATCCCCTGTCCAAAACTTTATTTCCTGTGGGTGAATTAGAAAAGTCCGAAGTACGCCATCTGGCTGAAAAATTCCACCTGGCTACCTGGGATAAAAAAGATTCTACCGGTATCTGTTTTATTGGTGAGCGTGACTTCGCAAAATTTCTCAGCCAGTATCTACCGGCGAAACCTGGCGATATGGTGACCCCAGACGGTGAGGTCGTGGGTCGACATCAGGGACTCATGTACCATACTCTGGGTCAGCGAAAAGGTCTTGGTATTGGCGGCCGCAAGTCTGACAGTGATACAGCGAAGATAAACGCCGGGCTGCCCTGGTTTACTGCACAAAAAGACTTGCAAAAAAACCAGTTGATTGTGGTTCAGGGCAAGGATCACCCTCTGCTTTACAGTAAAAATCTGACAGCATCTAAACTGCACTGGGTCAGCGGAAAGGCACCGACACTCCCATTTCAGTGTATGGCAAAAACCCGTTATCGTCAGCCCGATCAGGCCTGTACCATTAGCGCAATCGAAACAACGATTAAAACAACTATTGAAACAAGCACCCATGACACTGAAAAGCCATCCAATTGTATGGTAGAATTCGACTCACCCCAATTTGCAGTCACCCCCGGACAATCCGTTGTCTTTTATCAGGGCGAGGTCTGCCTTGGGGGTGGAGTCATCAACTAGTGAATAGAGAAACACCAGCTTGACCATAGAACATTTAACACCCATGCAGGAGCGCACTATTGCACTCGCTGGAATTTTCCAGAATTGTCAGCAGGTACAACGACTGGCCAGCACCGGTAAGATCGATTCTTACACCCTGGATATTGCAGTCAAAGCTATTTTGAATACCAGTCCGGAGAACAGCTTACAGGTATTCCAGGGTATTCCAGGCATTCGTGATGGACTGAACCTTATCCAGCAGCAACTGGGAAATTCAGATAAAAATCGTGACATGGAGCTCACCCGTTATTCCATAAGCGTCCTTTTTTTGGCCAATAAATTACTCAAAAATCAGGCCATGTTGAAAAAATTAAGTGATGGTATTGAAAAAGCCCGCAATCAGGTTGACCACTTTGGACTCGATCACGAAAACATTTATGCCAGTCTGGGTGGGCTTTATTCAGATACTATCAGTCAGTTGAATCCTCGCATTATGGTATCAGGCGAACCTGAAATTTTAAATAATTCTGACAATGCCAGCAAAATACGCACCCTGCTGCTCAGCAGCATTCGTGCCGCCGTACTCTGGCAGCAATTGGGGGGAAGTCGTTGGCAACTTCTGTTAAAGCGCAAACAGATGGTCAATATAGCTAAACAATTAGTGACTTAATGATAGTTATATCAGGAAGTAGATATTACCATAATAAGAAATTTATTCAGTCTGAATGAATCAGAATGTTTACTGAACTTTTAGCGTTCATTTGGGTCTATAAACAACTAAATAATACATAAAAAGAATTACTTAATAAATCATGAGCCTATATCAACAAATTACACACGCAAAAAACTGTTTAAGCAGAAAAATTATCGGTCAGGAAGCACTGGTTAATAAATTATTCATTGCCCTTCTGGCTGATGGTCATCTGCTGGTAGAAGGTGCGCCCGGTCTGGCAAAAACCAGAGCAATTAAAGAGCTGGGCGATCTGATTGAAGCAGATTTCCATCGAGTTCAGTTTACGCCGGACTTATTACCAGCTGATTTAACCGGCACAGAAATATACAGACCACAGGATGGTTCCTTTCACTTCCAGAAAGGCCCGCTGTTCCATAATCTGCTGCTGGCGGATGAAATTAATCGTGCTCCGGCAAAAGTCCAGTCCGCACTTTTAGAAGCAATGGCTGAAAAACAAATTACCGTTGGCCGGGAAACCTATCAATTGCCAAAACTCTTTATGGTTATGGCAACCCAGAATCCAATAGAACAGGAAGGTACATACCCTCTGCCGGAGGCACAACTGGATCGTTTTCTTATGCACATCAGTATTGGTTACCCCAGTCAGGATGCAGAGAAAGCCATTTTAGAACTCAACCGAAATGAAGCTCAGGAAGACCTTCTGAAAACAACTGAAAGTGCTGTCACTGAAAGCCGGCAGCCGGTCATTTCACAACAGGTTTTGTTTGCTGCCCGCCATGAAATTCTTAATATTCATATGAGCAGTGAAGTTGAAGAATACTTATTAACAATTATTCAGGCGACACGCGATCCATCACCTTACGATCAGGATCTGCTTAAATGGATAAACTACGGGGTCAGTCCCAGGGGCACTATTGCTCTGGATCGCTGTGCCCGTGCCCACGCCTGGCTGGCTGGTAAAGACTATGTTGCTCCCTCTGATATTCAGGCGGTGGTAGCAGACATCTTTCGCCATCGTTTATTACTGTCATTTGAAGCTGAAGCAAATGGCATTGATACTGATTATTATATCAACAAATTGCTCAGCTATATTGCCGTACCATAAGCTCATTTCTAACGCCTAATTTTAGATGAAAACAGACCAATGAGTATCTGGAAAAACAAAAAATCAGACACAACTGATACCCTTATACACTCTCGTGCCACTGAGGTTGATCTGCAGGGGTTGATACAATTACGTTATCAATCATCACACCTTTCTCTGGGCTCACAACGTAAAGCTTTTTCTTCACTGTCTGGAAATTACAACTCACCCTTTAAAGGACGCGGCCTTAATTTTGACGAAGTGCGCCCCTATCAGCCTGGCGATGATATTCGTAATATTGACTGGAATGTTACCGCCAGGACAGACAAAGTCCATACTAAAGTCTTTCATGAGGAACGCGAACGCCCTGTTTTTATTATTGTCGATCTCAGCAATAGTATGTATTTCGGCAGCCGTCATTGTCTGAAATCTGTGACCGCCGCCAAAGCTGCCGCTCTATTTGCCTGGGCAGGGGCTGATAATAATAATCGTATTGGCGGTTTAGTCTTTAACGAAACCAGTCATATGGAAATGCGTCCTAAAGGGGGATATCGGGGGGTGCTGCGATTTCTTAAAATATTATCCGACTTCCATAATAAAAGTCATGACCAGCCAGCATCAGAGATAGACGCCGATTTAATCCCTGAGCCGGTAGCAAAACCGCTGAATACTGAACTATTATTTGCCCGTATTCAAAAAGTCATTAATCCTGGCAGTATTGTTTTGCTTGCCAGTGATTTTAACCGGATGAATGCAGCACGTTTGCAACACATTCGCTACATTGCCCGGCATAATGATTTGCTTCTGACGCATATTTTTGACACTCTGGAAACTCAACTCCCTCCTCCTGGACAATATGGCATCAGCAATGGTCTGCAGCAGCAGTCAATTGATACTCGTGACAGTTCATTAAGAAAATCATTTCATCAACTGTTTCAGAAAAAGACTGAGGATATTGAACAGTTCTGTTTGAGACACCGTATTCATTTGATCAATCTGGCCACACATGAGAATGTTGCTGATCAATTTCTGGCCGCATTGGGTAAAGACCACAGTGTGCGCAGAATTGCCAGGAGCCGACACTAATTATGCCTGCACCTGCCCATACATCAGCAACCACGACTCAAATGCCTGACCAGATTCCGGCGCAGTCAACACAATTTGATCCGGCTAAACTGGCTGATATTCATTTACCGGATGCCATTACGTTCTGGCCTGTTGCGCCGGGCTGGTGGCTGCTGCTGGGCAGCATTATTATTTTTCTGCTACTGCTGATTTATCTGATAAAAAGAAAACCGGCAATTCCTGCACCCACAGGAAAAGAATTGAAATCTCAGGCCATGAAAGAATTACAGGCTATCAGGGAAAATTATGAATCTCAGCTTGCTGCAAAAAATGCGGCTCAAACAATAGAACAAACAGCTCATAAGACAGTGAAAAAATTATCCATCTTTTTACGCCGTTATGCACTGTCTCTCAATCAGAGAGACAATGTCGCATCACTCACTGATGAACAATGGCTGACGCTGCTGGATAAAATGAATGAACAGGGCTCAAAAGCAGACTCTGAAAGTACACCTTTTTCTCAACATTTTTCAACATTATTAACTCAGGTACCGTATCAATCATCCCGGAACCCCATTGACACACAACTATTAACAGAATTATTTAGCGCATCAGAAATATTAATAAAAAATAGTTTTAAATGCTTTACAGCCAAATCACCTGCACAGAAGCCATTAGCTGAAAAAAAGTTGTTAGTGGAGAAAAAGCATGTATAGTTTTGACTGGCCCTGGATGTTTTTACTGCTGCCCCTGCCTGTCATTATTTATGGTCTGAGCAAACCTGTTGATATTAATCAAAAACAAGCACTTCGGGTACCTTTCTATGAACAGCTGCATGATCTGACCAGGCGTTCATCGACGCAAAATCTGCACTCTGTTTCACCACTGCTTATCCTGGCATTCTTAGCCTGGATTTTTTTAATCACAGCCAGTGCTCAACCCAGATGGTCCGGCGAGGCCATTGAAATCCCAGTCAGCGGCCGTGATCTGATGCTGGCTGTTGATATTTCCGGCAGTATGGAAACCGCTGATATGTTCTTTGCTCAGGATGCAGTCAACCGGCTCACAGCCGTCAAATCAGTGCTGCAGCCCTTTATCCGTCTGCGTGAAGGTGATCGCATGGGACTGATTTTATTTGCCGATAATGCTTATCTGCAAACACCGCTTACATTCGATCGGCAAACCATTGAAAAAATGCTTGATGAATCCTTTATTGGTATGGCCGGCTCAAAAGCGACTGCTATTGGTGATGCCATTGGTCTGGCAGTGAAACGACTTAAAGACTTACCTGCTGATCAAAGTGACTCACGGGTGCTGATCTTATTAACCGATGGATCTAATAATACCGGAATTGATCCCGTCACAGCAGCAAAACTGGCCAAACAGATCGGCATAAAAATCTATGCCATCGGCTTTGGGGCCGATGAAATGATTGTACGCTCATTTTTTGGCCGTCAACGCGTCAACCCTTCTCGTGATCTGGATGAAAAAACATTAAAACAGGTAGCACAAAGTACTGGCGGTCAATATTTTCGTGCTCGTGACACAGAAGAATTGCTGCAAATTTATCAGACTCTGGATCAACTGGAACCAGTAGAATCTGATAATCTGACCTATCGCCCCAGTAAAGCACTTTTTTACTGGCCGCTGTCTATTGCCCTGCTGAT
>DAOVUK010000210.1 GCA_030632625.1 Gammaproteobacteria bacterium | reverse complement strand
ATTTTTTGACACACTATCAGCAAGCTGATAACGCATCGGTTGACAAGAACCCACACAAATTGTTCGATTTCTTTTTAAAGAGCAATAACCGCTCAGGCTTGCATTTAATCTAAAGTCAATGCTTCTAAGTGGTTGTTCTTTCAGTAGTTTCTCAAGTTTTACTTAAGAGTTTCTCTGAATGAGATGCGTATTATACGCTCTAATTTCGAGCCGTCAATACTTTTTTTCTTTATTTTCACATTCTTTTTTATTTTCTTAAATAAGCTAAAAAGACTGTGAAAACAAGAAAGGGAATGAGCAAAAATTTAACTCATCCCTTGTCTATCTGGTAGCTATGAGTGGACTTGAACCACCGACCCCAGCATTATGAATGCTGTGCTCTAACCAGCTGAGCTACATAGCCATCATTCTCTTCTTCATGAAGAGATGCACACTTGTGTTGAGTAAGTGAGGCGCGCTCATCTACTCAAGTGAGGCGCATATTCTACTTTATTTGCTTCATATGTCAATGATCTTTGCTAAACTTTCGCCATAAAAGCTTAGACATTAAATCTAAAATGTAGGACATCACCATCCTGTACAATATAGTCTTTACCTTCTACACGCAGTTTGCCTTTTTCTTTGGCACCGGCCTCACCTTTAAACTCGGCAAAATCATCATAAGCGATCACTTCAGCACGAATAAATCCTCGTTCGAAGTCGGTATGAATGACTGCTGCGGCTTTGGGTGCCGTGGCTCCCACAGGAATTGTCCATGCTCTTACTTCTTTCACCCCTGCTGTAAAATAAGTCTGTAAATTGAGCAATTCGTAGCCTGCCCGAATCACTCGATTCAGGCCCGGTTCTTCCAGGCCTAAATCTTCCAGAAACTCTTTTAATTCCCCGGCATCCAGTTCAACCATTTCTGACTCAATCGCAGCACACACACTGACGGCGCCTGAACCTTCTTTCTCTGCATATTCTGTTACTTTATCCAGGTATGGATTATCTTCAAATCCCTCTTCATCAACATTGGCAATATAAACTGTTGGCTTAAGTGTTAATAGCTGTAGATCCCGAATTTCCTTTTTTTCATCATCATTCAGGCCTATTGTTCTGGCTGTTTCACCCTTTTCCAGGTGCTCTATGATTTTTTCCAGCAAACTTTTCCGGGCCAGAGCTTCTTTATTACCACTTTTGGAATTCTTTACCGCTTTATGAAGTGCTTTTTCAACACTTTCTAAATCAGCCAGGGTTAGTTCTGTGTTAATAATTTCGATATCATCTATCGGATCAATTTTTCCCGAGACATGCACAATATCATCATTTTCAAAACATCTGACCACATGTGCTATTGCTTCTGTTTCACGGATATTGGCAAGAAATTTGTTTCCCAGTCCTTCGCCTTTTGATGCACCTGCAACTAAACCGGCAATATCAACAAATTCCATCGATGTCGGCATAATTCTTTCAGGTTGAACTATGTCTGCCAGTACATCCAGACGCGGATCCGGCATCGGGACGATACCAACATTCGGCTCAATGGTACAAAACGGATAGTTTTCAGCCTGAATGCCGGCTTTTGTTAAAGCATTAAACAGGGTTGATTTACCAACATTAGGTAAGCCGACAATTCCACATTTAAATCCCATGATATTTTCTCTGTTCTGTTCTATTGTGTTTTTATAAGTTTTTATAAAAAGTTAAAAAATAAATTATTTGGCATGTAACTGATTCATTGCTTTTTGCATATCATTCTGCAGGATCAGTTCGATTGAATTGATTGCTTTATCAATAGCTGATTCAATTAATATTTTTTCACTTTGTGGTGTTTTCCCAAGAACAAAGCCCACGACTTGTTCTTTGTTTCCAGGATGACCAATACCTAAACGAAGACGGTAAAAGTTTTTACCGAGTTGAGCAATGCTGTCCCGCAAACCATTATGCCCGCCGTGACCGCCACCCTGTTTTAATTTTACGCTGCCAGGCGGTAAATCAAGTTCATCATGAACGACTAAAATTTGTTCGGGTTTGATTTTATAGAATTGAGCCAGTCGGGCAATTGCTTGTCCGCTGCGATTCATAAATGTACCTGGTTTTAATAACCAGACATTTCCGGAAGGAGAGTTGAATTTAGCCACCTCACCCAAAAATTTGGATTCGGTTTTAAGTGTCAGGTTGTAATGGGAAATCAGCTGATCAATAAACCAGAAGCCCGCATTATGACGAGTTTTTTCATATTCATTACCAGGATTGCCTAATCCTGCAATTAATTGAATATTATTTGTATCACTACTCATCTGCGGGCTTCTGTCAGAAAAAGTTATTCTTCTTCTGTACCTTCTGAATCTTCAGCAGCAGCTTCACCTGCTGCTTCAGCTTCTTCATCAAGTTTCTCACCACGAGGCATGTGGACTGAAGCAACTGCCTGGTCATGTCCTTCACCCTGCATTAATATCACACTGGAAACGCCTTCAGGCAATGAAATATCAGTCAGGTGTACGGAGTCACCGACATCCAGATGAGCCATATCGATTTCAATAAATTCAGGTAAATCGGCAGGTAAACAGCTGATTTCAAGTTCTGTCATCAGGTGAGATACAAGACCACCACCTTTAACGCCAACAGAATTTTCTTCGTTTAGGAAGTGTAATGGTACATTAACGTGTAATGCATGCGCCGCATCAATACGCTGAAAATCAGCATGCATGATCTGAATTTTTGCAGGATGACGCTGCATGTCTTTAATAATGACCTGCTCGGATTTTCCATCATATTCAATGTTAAGAATATGTGAAAAGAATGCCTCATCTGCACAAGCATGCATAATATCATCATGTCTAAACGTTAACATGGCCGGCTCTTTGTCCAAACCATATATAATTGCAGGTACTCTGTTCGCATAACGCAGGCGGCGGCTCGCACCTTTCCCTGTGTCAGTTCGCAGTTCTGCAGCAAGAGTAAAAGTTGCACTCATTGTTGTCTCTCCAAAATAAAGTATGTGTGTCTGTTTTTTTAATAAACAGACAATAATTTCCTGCCATCGCGACCAATGACAGAGTGAATAGAATACCTGTTAGTATTCAAGAGGCTATGCCTCAAAATTATCCAACCAGCCTTTACAAGATCTCTTAAGTAAAGAAAACTATTTATAAATCAAGTTATAAAAACAAGTCTAGTCAGATTAATCCATATACAATGAGCTCACCGATTCTTCACGGTTAATGCGCATCATTGTTTCGCCTAAAATCATAGCACAGCTCAGTTGACGAATTTTACTGCACTGTTTTGCCTCTGCACTTAAGGGTATCGTATCGGTCACCACCAGATGGTCCAGCACCGATGCATTGATATTATCAATCGCCGGGCCTGACAGTACCGGATGGGTGATATAGGCGATTACTTTGGAAGCGCCATGCCCTTTCAACGCTTCAGCGGCTTTACACAAAGTACCTGCTGTATCGACTAAATCATCAATTAAGACGCAGGAACGGCCTTCTACATCACCGATAATGTTCATTACTTTGGCAACATTCGCCTTGGGCCGACGTTTATCAATAATCGCTAAATCAGCACCATCAAGACGTTTAGCCAGGGCTCTTGCACGTACTACACCACCGACATCCGGTGAAACCACCATCTGGTCAGGATACTTCTGACGCCAGATATCACCCAGCAGAATCGGTGAGGCATAAACATTGTCCACAGGGATATCGAAAAAACCCTGAATCTGGTCAGCATGTAAATCCAGAGTTAACATCCTGTCGATGCCAACGCCGGAAATCATATTTGCAACTACTTTTGCCGTGATGGCAACGCGAGCTGAGCGTGGGCGCCGGTCCTGCCTGGCATAGCCAAAGTAAGGCACGACAGCAGTAATTCTCCGGGCTGATGCGCGACGAATAGCATCTGCCATAACCATCAATTCCATAAGATGATTATTTGCCGGCTGACTGGTCGGCTGGACAATGAATACGTCTTTTCCACGTACATTTTCCAGCAACTCAACCATAATTTCTAAGTCACTGAAAGTATCAACAGAAACTCTGCCTAAAGGCATGTTCAGGTGTCTGGCAATATCTTGTGCGAGTTTCGGGTTAGCATTCCCCGAAAAGATCATCATGTCGGAATCAGACACTGTATGTTCCTCATATACCAATAAATGAAATACATTAATTGTAGCAATCTTTACTAGAAAATCATCTATTGATGATTGTCGCAATATGTTTATAAAATCGATTTATAAGATCAAGAGTAGATGCGGTCAAAGAAGTGGCTGGGCCGGCAGGATTCGAACCTGCGCATGCCAGGATCAAAACCTGGTGCCTTACCGCTTGGCGACGGCCCAACAATAATAACCGAACATTTTTGTTTGCTCTTAATTAACTATGCTCTTAAATTAAAAATTTAATAGCAAAGAATTAAATAAAAACCGGGCTTATTAATAATCATCAGGATTAAAAATAACGCCTTAGCAAAAATGTGGGGTGGATTATACGATGAAAATTTTCAATTGTCACACCCAAATTTAATTTATTTTTGTTTTTCTTAGAAAAGATGACATTAAAGTCATTTAAAAGAGCCTGATAAGCTGTTTATTCAGCAGCTTGAAGTTATGAATATAATGGTGATATATTTCTTCCCTGTGCAATAAACCCTTCAAATTGTTCGGGTTTCTTTGACAGAATGTGCCTGGCTTGCTGTTCTGATTTGACCGCAGCAAACACACAAGCCCCGGTGCCAGTCATTCTTGACGGAGAAAATTGATCAAGCCACCTGATAGCCTGATCAACTTCCGGATAAAGCTTGCGAACAATGGTTTCACAGACATTGTCACCCTGACCAGAAAGAAAATGACTGATGCTTATCGGAGAACAATCCCGTTTTAGATCCGGATGTGAAAAAATCTCCGCTGTTGAGACAGAAGCGGCGGGGATTAACACCACAAACCAGGACTCATCCAGCTGTATGGCAGAAAGCTCTTCCCCCACACCTTCGGCCCAGGCAGCAACGCCATGAATAAAGATGGGCACATCAGCGCCAAGCTGTACACCCAGTTTCACCAGAGCGGACATATCCAGGTTTAATTGCCAGAGTTGATTCAATGCCACTAATGTTGTGGCGGCATCACTACTTCCGCCTCCCAGTCCCCCACCTATTGGCAGACGCTTGGTAATACTTATTTGCACTCCCAGTGGACAGTTTGCATACTGCTGTAACAATCTTGCTGCTCTGACAGTTAAATCATCTTCAGGGTTCACGCCGGGTAAAGGATTGCTATGTGATATTTCATTATGATCCAGCACTTTAAAGCGGAGTTCATCGGCATAATCCAAAAATTGAAAGACTGTTTGTAATTCATGATAGCCATCTTCACGCTGGCCGATAATATGTAAAAAATGATTAATTTTGGCTGGTGCCAGCCATGTCTTGTTCAATTGATCGTTTTGCAAGAATTTATCCATTTCAGTCTTTTTACTCTACCCGGGAGAGGCTGTTAATTTAGCTTAAAAGATGACTCACCGAGATGCCAGCGGGTAACAATCAGTTTTATTTTGATGTCCTGCCTGGTGGCAATGATTTTTTTGGGCAGCAGTATTTCGGCACCTGATAATTGCTCAACCTGCATTCTTTTAGGATATTGAATATGCCAGCCAGCCTGGAATATATCGATAATCTGCTGCTGTTTATTATATTTAAGTCGTGAATTCATCTCAGGATCTGGATGGCCCTGAGACCAGAAACGTAATGAGGTGATGGGTAATACCCAGCCGGTTTGCTGTTCTAAGAGCTGTTCAAGGTTATGGCTGCTGCGTTCTTCAGAGGGTGTTTTTAAACGGACATGGTCATCAATTTGACTGATTTGCAGTTCAGTTTCGCCCAGAGGACCGGTAAAGCTGAGCTGAAAATCCTGTTTTTTCTGAGTCCAGATAAATTTTGCATACCAGTTTTCCTGGCCGTTAATCACACTGATACGCCCAATGATAGTCCAGCTATCGGGAATATCAGCCAATAGTTGCTGCTGGATTGATGCACTATCCGGTTCCGATACTGGGTCCGATGAGCGCAATGCAGTTGTTGTACAACCCGAAATAAACAATAGCACCGTCAGCATTAAAATAACTGACGGGGAAATGGCCATATCCCCTTTTTTAAATAACAGCGGTCTTAATGGCGATGATCCACTTATTGGTGCTCTTATCATTAAAAAAGGCAAAAAACTCATTCTTGATGGCTATTATTTTAAATAGCGTGTTCT
>DAOVUK010000530.1 GCA_030632625.1 Gammaproteobacteria bacterium | reverse complement strand
GTAGGTAATAATGTGGAAAAATCGGTTGTAATCATTCATGACTGCAGTGAGCATGCGGTTCATATAAAAGATGAAATAGCTGAGGCTATTAAGGATGCCCAGGAAAGTAAAAAAGATATTCTAATGGCGAATACTTCTCTGATAGAAGCCAGAGACGCGATTGTGCAATTAACTCATCGGGTACAGGACACGGCATCAGTGGAAGTAGAACTGGCCACAAAAATGGATCTGTTATCCAAAGAAGCGGGTGATGTTAAAGCCATTTTAGATGTGATTTCAAATATTGCGGAACAAACCAATCTGCTTGCTTTAAATGCGGCGATTGAAGCGGCTCGTGCGGGTGAACATGGTCGTGGATTTGCGGTGGTTGCCGATGAAGTGAGAAATCTGGCAAAACATACGCAGCAAAGTCTGATTGAAATCAATGACACTATCAATGAAATTATAAAAGCAGTTGAACAAGCCAGTCAAAGTATGAATATCAATTCACAAGAGATACAGGAACTTTCCAGTGTTGCCGGTGATGTCGATAAAAAAATCAATCAGACCGTTGCCATTGTCAATGAAGCCACCATTGCCAGTGACAAAACTGTTCAAGATTTTGAAAAAACGGGTGGTAACATTGAGTCTATTGTTAACAGGGTACAGGAAATTAATGCTATTTCTTCAACCAATGCACGCAGCGTGGAAGAGATTGCCTCTGCAGCAGAACACCTTAATTCCATGACAGAAAACCTGAATGCCCAACTTGAAACCTTTAGAACCGAATAAGATCATTCTTATTGGTGCATCAACAGGCGGACCTGGTCATATCAAAAAAATTCTGACTGCCCTAAAGCCAGAATTTAATGCAACTATTATCATTGCCCAGCATATGGGCAATGAATATATCCCCAGTTTTGTCAAACAACTCAATTCCATCTGTTGCCACAATGTTAACTCAGTTGTCTCTGACAATCTGTTATTAGCTTCACAGGTTTATGTGAGTTCATTATTAACTTCAATAAAAATTAGTTCAAAAGGATTAAGCTGCCTGCAGAAAAAACCAATAGCAAGTGGTTATAATCCGGATATTGATTATTTATTTACTTCAGCTGCAAAAATTTCTGATCAGATCTCAGTTTTAGGTATCATTTTAACCGGTATCGGCAGTGATGGTGTCAATGGCTGCAGGTTAATAGCGGAAAATGGAGGAGAGTGTATTGCCGAGAGTGAAACATCTGCTATTGTTGACGGCATGCCGATGCAGGCCAGAAAAACAGTACCCAATATAAAGATACTTTCACTGAATGAAATTATAAACGAAATCAATCTTTTTGGTGCGCTGGATGTTTAATTTTTTTGCAAAAAAAACACCAGCAATTGAATCTTCCGCAAATGTCAACAAGCCAGCTATTGTTGAAGATTTTAATGACGTTGATCCCATCGCTCTTTATTTTAAAGAAGAAACCGGCGTCACATTTGAAAAGCAAAAATCAATATTAAAAAGTAAACTGATCAGTTTTTGTAAAACACGCCGACTATTCAGTTTTAAACAATGTTTAGCTCAGGTAAAAAATGATCGCTTATTAAAGCAGGAATTAATTATCTATCTGACCACTAATGAGTCATATTTTTATCGTGAATTCCATCAAATTCAGGACCAGGTGAACAAGGTCAAATATATTGAACAGAGCGTTGATATTTTATGTGCTCCCAG
>DAOVUK010000316.1 GCA_030632625.1 Gammaproteobacteria bacterium | reverse complement strand
TAGTGTCAGCGCTTATATTTTATTATTTACCGGTCTTTTAGACTGGCCGGTTAAAGTGGCTGCTGTGTTTTGTCTTTATGCCGCAATTGAACAGATATTGATCACTTTACTCTGTAATGACAAAAGAACTGTGGATGTAAAAAGTATCTGGCATGCATTTAAAGAAAAGAAAGCCAGAGAAAGCACTTTTAAGTAAAAAAGCAGCTCAGCGACTCTTTGTTCAATCTGGCACACTCCTATACTTTGATCGTTACTAAAAAAGAAAAAGGAAAAATAATGGATACTTTTGAAGCAATTAAAACACGACGTGCGGTGAAACATTATGATCCGCAGCACCAGATGAGTGATGCTGAAATAGAGCAATTAATGTCTCTGGTGAGACTATCACCCACAGCGTTTAATATACAAAATTTTCGTTTTGTCAGAGTACAGGATCAGACACTGAGAGAATCAATACGTGCTGTTGCATGGGATCAGGCACAAGTAACCGACGCGTCATTGCTATTGGTTCTCTGTGCTGATTTAAAAGCCTGGGAAAAAGAGCCTGGCCGATATTGGGCTAATGCACCGGAAGAAGTCCGGGACTTTATGCTGCCTGCAATTGCTCAATACTATCGTGATAAGGAGCAGGTGCAAAGAGATGAAGCCATGCGCTCTTGCGGTATTGCAGCACAAACCATCATGCTGGCGGCAAAAGCAATGGGTTATGATTCCTGCCCAATGGATGGCTTTGACTTTGATGCTGTGGCCAGATTGATTAACTTACCGGAAGATCATGTCATTGCCATGTTTGTCGTTGTCGGCAAACAAACCAAAGCAGCCTGGGAACGTCCCGGTCAGTTACCCATTGATGAGATACTGATCAACGATCATTTTTAATTGCCTGCTTTCTATTTTCAGACAGGCACTAAATAGGCTTTAATATCCACATCATCCATCTGTTCCTGTTTAAGATATTTTCCGGCATAGTCATTATAAATGCCGGATTGCAGAAAAATCTCAAAAAGTTCAGCATCAATATGCTGATCCTGTTTCATAAAATTCATAATACGAATCGCTTCCGAGAGTGTCTTGCCTTTTTTATAAGGCCGGTCAGATGCGGTGAGGGCTTCAAAAATATCAGCAATTGCCATGATGCGGGCAGGTATAGAAAGCTGTTCTTTACCTAACTGCCGTGGATAGCCTGTATTGATCATCGTTTCATGATGTGTGCCGGCATATTCCGGAATTTTCTGCATGTGTTCCGGGAAGGGCAGCTGTTCAAGCATTTTGATGGTCATGATCACGTGTTCATTGATTTTAAACCGTTCCTCATTAGAAAGCGTGCCTTTTTCAATACAGAGATTATACAGCTCGCCATAATTGTATAGATACTCAGGCACATCCAGTTTGAAACCTTGTTTTTTATAAGCCTCCTCATCAAAGTTAAGCCGTTCCACAAGATGTTCGGTTTTATCACTCAGCAGCTGTTCATCCACAGGTAGTGCAGGTTCTTCAATGCCCTCATAACGCATTAATTCAACATCTGAGAGTCCCAGCCGATCATTAAAATGACGGGTCCAGGTGCGTTGTGCTATTGACTGAATGCGGGCTTTTTTATCTTCACTCATAAATTCACCGCCAATGTTGGCTTCACTGACAAACACAAAATCATCCTGTAAAGACTGCTGTGCATCATGCTTCCAGGCCTTTAGTTCTTCCGGGTTGTGGTGTTGTGCGAGACGCTGATAATATTCAATGTCAATATCCCGCCAGAGTACTTCAAAACGGGTTCGGACTTCATGGATTCGATTATAAATGGTCTCAAGTTTTGTCGATTTATCGACAACATATTCAGGTGTTGTCAGCTTGCCGCAGTCATGCAGCAGAGCACCCATTTCAAATTCTCGCCAGGCATCATCAGTCGCCAGTTTAAATTGCCTGAAGTCAGCGTCATTATTTTCGCTGACTATTTTCGCCAGCATCATGGCAATCTCCGGCACACGCTGGCAATGCCCCCCGGTGTAGGCTGATTTTGAATCGATGGCATCGGCAAGCAGGTGAATAAATGAATCCATCAACTCCTGCTGTGCTTTTTCATAAGCCTGAATACTTTTTGACATGGACACCAGAGAATCAGAAAGATCGGCTAACTCGATAATATTTGATTTTATAGGGATGACATCCGCAAAATGCCGATCTTTAATTTTTCTGTTTTGTCTCATCAATGCTTTGACAGGTTTGACGATACGTGATGTCATATAGAGAATAAATGGAATAGTCAAAAGCAAAAAGAGCAGGGCAATCGCCAGAGAATAGGCAATTTTTTCAATATATGGATTGAGTATAACAGCAGCATCAATGGTAATACCGATATGGGTATCAGCATTTTGTTCTCTGGAAAGGGTGGTGACCATGACAAATTTGTCTTCACTTTTATTTTTATCTTGGTAGCGGATGATACGATCAGTCCGACCTTTTTTTAGTGTTTGGATAAGAAATGCATTGAGTTTTTCCTCACCAGTCTGAGTGCTGTCTGTCTGACCATCAGAGGAAGCGATGATATGACCATCGCGGCCAAACAGAACCAGTTTTCTGCTGGGATCAGTCTTCTCCTGCTGCAATAAATTATTCAGTTTCGTTAAAGTGAAATCGATAGCTAAAACTGCGTTGGAACCACTGATTTTTTTCGCAAAGGTAATACCTTTTTGCTGAAGGTTGGTAAAAAGATAGGGATCAGTTCTTATGGCCTGTTCACTTTGTGAAGCCTGAATAAACCAGGGACGTTTACTGGCCAGGTAAGCTGACGTATCTGAACGACTTGAAATCAGCTTCAGATCAGCATCATAAAAATCAAAGCGGCGTATTCTCTGTTCATCCTTTTTCTCAGGTGATGCAGTGATTCTTATAATTGTCCAGCGGGCGTTTTCCGGGGCATTGAAGTGTTGCTGAAGATCAGCTGAAAGTTTCATATTAATCACTTCAAAAAAATCACCATTCTGATGACCAATATACATGGCATAAATATTTGCTGAACGCTGCATATTAAGAGCGAAGCGACTGATTGTCTCGCTGTTTCGGGGATCCATTGGCGGCAGTGTCAGATTAGGGTAAAGTTCGGTAAGATTGAGCATGTTTTTAGTGAGTATATCTCTGGACTGAATATACTGAGTTATCTTTTCACCAGTCTGGATAAAACTATTATGGGCGGCTGAGACAGCCATCTGCTGGCTGAAATAATATTGAAATCCTAATAGCGATACACAAATAAATACAATGACAAGAAGAAAATTACTGAGAATATTAATGCGAATTGAGACAGGGCGAAACATCTTTTAATCCTTATAATCCATATAAAATATAAACAGGCAGAGCAAGTATAAACTAACTGCAAAAAGAATAACCAGTGTAAAACCAAAATGAATGGCCAGCAGGCTTGCTAATACGGCACTGATTACGGATGCACAGCCGTTAACACCCCAGGCCCAGGGGATATAAGCACGTTTAGACGGGCCAAGACGGCCAAGTGCCAGTGGAAAGGGCATTCCCATACACAGAGCCAATGGTGCAATTAATATCAGGCTTATAATGATTTTCAGGGCAATGGGATAAACTGTCATTACAGCAAATAATGAACTCAGAAAAAAACTGTAAAAAGTGCCAAGACAGGCAATACACAAGATCACTATCAACAGCAGTCGTTGTCGAGACAGTTTTTTCAGCAGTTGTGTGGTCCAGGCACTGCCCAGACCGGCAAAAATCATAAATGCACTTAAAATAACAGGTATGGCATAAATAGGATGATGCAGAAAAAGGATAAATTTCTGCATCATGGCAATTTCAATTAATAGAAAAGCCAGACCGATAAAAAAGAAATAAAGAAACAATTGCACCCGTGCCGGCACCGGTAAAGAAAATTCCACGTTTGTTTTAGAACGAAAATGAAATACCAGCAGGGGCACAATGATCAATATAAAACTGCTGGTAATAGCCAGTGCAAGGGTGGCCAGTAAGACAATATAACCCATTTCTACCAGTGCCAGACCACCCTGATTGCGCAAAGATAATAACTCTGAAAAAACAGACCATTTGAAAAAGTGATGAAAAAAAGGTTGGTCATCACTGGCAGGTGACACATCATATTTATAGTTCTGCAAAAACTGCTCCTTCGTCTGATTTTCTGACTGGCTGAGTAATGCCATGGCGGCCTGATAAAAATAAGCCTCTCGAAAACGATTAAACTGATTGGCTTCACCTGCCTTGATTCCCGGATACCAGACCACATCAAAACCACGAGTCTGACAAAACAGTTTGAGATGTTTGATTTCTGCCGGAGTAAATGGAGTTTTTTTAACTAATAATGTCGATGTTTGCCAGCTTCTGATAAGAATAAGATGCTGGGCAGCATCCTGAAATGAATTATCGTTTATTGATTTCTGTTCAAGTGAAATGTTCTCCATAGCCTGTATGGCAGTGGCAAACATTTTTATGGCATCACGCGGCGGGGTTTTTACCCAGCGGCTGATAGCCAGATAACCATCCTGATTTAACTGTTGTAAATAAAGCTGTAGTGCCTCATGCGTATACAAATAGCTTTCATTCAATGCATATAAACCGCTGGCAGATGC
>DAOVUK010000062.1 GCA_030632625.1 Gammaproteobacteria bacterium | reverse complement strand
CACCTGTTTTGATAGTACCACATTCTAAAAAACGCAGACGATTCCCTGAGGATTCTATGAGACCATAGCCTGTTTTCAAAGAACCTGGATCAATACCCAGTATAATTGTTGTGGAGGAAGCAGTTAAGGTAATTGACTTTCCTTATTTTAAAAAGTAAAAACTACAAAATAAAGGGGGGGGCGTTCAGGAATTGATGTATTAAAACGTGCTTAGGTATGTAGGGTAGGTAGTTCCGGGGGACGCTTCAAGCACATCCATGTGTCGCTCTGCCTCGCCATCCATGGCTCGAAAAGCCCTCGGAACTACCTACCCTACATACCAAATCACTTGTACGTCATTCCCTCTCTATTGGGGGAAAATCAAGAGCAAAAGCATAAAGCAAAAGAAAAAGAAAAAAACAACTGTTTAAACTCTAGGCCATGCCATTCGTTTTTCTTTTGATTTTTCTTATCTTTTTTTCTTTTGCTTTTCCCCACCAGCGAGAAACGTGATGTCGGTAGTAGGTGGTGAGGTGTGGCTGGGCTTGCGGGGGTATTTCGAGCCATGGACAGCTCCGGCATCCATGCCTCCCGCTGCATTTCCACCATCCATGGCAGTCATGGCGAGGCTAAGCGCTACATGGACGTACTTGAGCGTCCCCTGCAAGGCCAGCCACACCTCACCAGCTACGATTTTACAAACACCACTTTCGAGCCCAACTTTATCCTTCTGCCAGTTTTTCCATCACTTCATCCGAAAACTCGGAATTAGAATAAACATTCTGTACATCATCCAGATCTTCAAGCATATCCACCAGACGCATGACTTTCTGGGCATCTTCCAGCTCTAAGTCAACACTGGTTGATGCTTTCATCGTCACTTCGGCCATCTCCGGATCAAAACCAGCTGCTACCATGGCATCTTTAACATCCATAAAATCATCATCAGAAGTGGTGACGTCAATGGAACCATCATCATTGGTCTCAACGTCTTCCGCACCCGCTTCCAGTGCGGCTTCCATAATGGCATCTTCATCGCTGCCTGCAGGATAGCTTAAAACACCAATTTTACTGAATAAATAAGAGACCGAACCGTCAGTACCCAGATTCCCACCCGATTTAGTAAAAGCATGGCGAACTTCGGCAACGGTACGATTGCGATTATCGGTCAGACAATCAACCATAACAGCTACACCATTCGGGCCATAACCTTCATAACGGATTTCATCAAAGTTATCACCATCCGTGTCGCCTGCACCACGTTTAATGGCCCGTTCTACCGTATCGCGAGTCATATTGGCGCGTAAAGATTTATCAACAATAGCCCGTAAACGCGGGTTAGCATCAGCATCACCACCACCCAGACGGGCGGCAACTGTGATTTCACGAATGAGTTTGGTAAATAATTTGCCTCGTTTGGCATCCTGCCCTTTTTTACGGTGCTGGATATTTGCCCATTTACTATGACCTGCCATAAAAACCCCTTTTAGTTAGAGTAGAAATTTATTTCGTACTCTAACTTATCCTGTGTTAGTTAGAGTAGAAATTTATTTCGTACTCTAACTTATCCTGTGTTAGTTAATTAGTTTTCAGCTAGCCTTCTTGTGGCGCAAGATCAGCCAGATTTTCGCGCTTCTTAATACCCAGTTCTTTTAACTGGGCCGGGCTCACCGCTGATGGTGCAGAAGTCAGCAGACAGGCGGCTGATTGAGTCTTGGGAAATGCCATTACTTCCCGAATTGAGCTGGCGCCAGTCATCAACATCACCAGACGATCCAGTCCAAAGGCAATCCCCGCATGCGGAGGACAACCATATTTTAATGCATCCAGTAAGAAACCAAATTTGTCCTGTGCTTCCTGATCATCAATTCCCAGCAGTTTAAATACGCTGGACTGCATATCCTGCTTATGAATACGCGCTGAGCCGCCGCCCAGTTCAGTACCATTGATGACCATATCATAGGCTCTGGATAAACTTTCACCGGGATTATCCAGTAAATCCTGAGGATTATCACTCTCAGGAGAAGTAAATGGATGGTGCAATGCGGTCCAGCGTTCAGCACCTTCATCATATTCAAACATCGGGAAGTCAACCACCCACAGCGGCTGCCAGCCATGTTTCACTAAATCCAGATCCTGAGCCACTTTGATACGCAGTGCACCCAGCGCTTCGTTAACGACTTTAGTTTTATCAGCGCCAAAGAAAATTAAATCACCATTTTCTGCACCGGTTCTTTCCAAAATAGTCGTTAATGCTTCGTCGGGAATGAATTTAACAATCGGTGATTGTAAACCTTCACGACCTGCGGCCTTGTCATTGACTTTTATATAAGCCAGTCCTCTGGCACCGTAAATTGACACATATTTGGTATAGCCATCAATTTGTTTGCGGGTTAATGCCGTACCATTCGGTACACGTAAGGCCGTCACACGACTATTCGGATCTTTTGCCGGGCCGGCAAAAACCTTGAAGTCAACATCCGTTAATACATCGGCAACTTCAACCAGTTCCAAATCAATGCGCAGGTCGGGTTTATCACTACCATAGCGTTCCATTGCTTCGGCATAAGAGATGCGAGGAAAAGGATTAGGCAGCTGCTGTTCCAATACTTTAGCGAAGATAGAACGCATCATATCTTCCATCATAGTCATCAGCTGGTCTTCTTCCATAAAGGAAGTTTCAATATCAATCTGAGTAAATTCCGGCTGACGATCGGCACGCAAATCTTCATCACGGAAGCAGCGAACCACCTGATAATAACGATCCATACCAGACATCATTAATAATTGTTTAAACAACTGAGGCGATTGAGGCAAGGCAAAAAATTCACCCTGATGCGTCCTGCTGGGCACCAGATAATCACGCGCACCTTCCGGTGTTGCCTTGGTTAAAATCGGTGTTTCAATATCAAGAAAGCCATTATCATCCAGATAATTACGCAACATGCGGGTGATTTGCGAACGCAGCATCAAACGTTTCTGCATTTCAGGGCGACGCAGATCAATGTAGCGGTAGCGCAAGCGGTGTTCTTCAGAAACATCATCATCATCCAGCTGGAATGGCGGCGTTTCCGAGGCATTCAAAACGGTTAATTCCAGCGCCAGCACTTCAACCTGACCGGTAGGCATTTCAGGGTTTTCAGTCCCTTGCGGACGCTGGCGTACTTTACCTTTAACCTGAATAACAAATTCATTGCGAATTTTTTCAGCCAGCATAAACATTTCAGGAATATCCGGATCAAAAACAATTTGTGAAATACCTTCCCGATCCCGAAGATCGACAAAGATAACACCACCATGATCCCGGCGACGATGCACCCAACCACTTAGAATTACTTCCTGATCAATGTTTTCTTCTGTTAAGTGCCCGCAATAATGGCTTCGCATACCCTGGTTCCTGTTGACTGATTGTGAGTCTGTTCATTTATTAATTAAAAAACGGCTAATTTTAAGCCTTGTTAGCCCAGACTACAAGAGCTATGAGGCACAACCACAACCACCACCGCCACAAGAACCGCCAGAATGACCTGAGCTACTGTCTTTTTTAGCTTTTTTATTGTTTTTAAAATCAGTTTCGTACCAGCCGCTGCCCTTAAGGCGAAAACCTGCTGCAGAAATCAATTTTTTTAATTTTGATTCTTTACAAATAGGACAATCCTTCATGGGATCGTCTGCCATTTTCTGTATTATTTCCATCTCATGACCACAAGCATTACAACGGTATTCATAAATTGGCATATTTTTTCCTATATTGTATCTATTTCTTCTAAATGATGTTTTTGGTTCTTCACATTATTGCGTACTTTTTGTATTCACTCGGTGTATTCAGCCATTCATAGATAGGGTAGAGACGTTGCATGCAACGTCTCTACGTATGCTTACCACCCTGGTGCTCGTTACGTAACTGTAGAGACAAGGTATGCCTTGTCTCTACAATTTGGAAAAGTACGCATTTCTGTGAAGAGTCATGTTTTTCTAAGCTAGAGTTTGGGGAATAAATCTTTATTATTACTGAAGGTTGGGGATAATTGTAACAGATCCCAACCTTTAAAGGACTCAAATGAAGCAGACTTTTTTGCAGAGGGTGAGGAAGTATAAATCCTGCTAAGATTCTCTTCTGGCTCTTAATTGTTCTGATTGCAGGCGCATAATATGTTTAATGATCTGATCAACTTCAGCATCAGAAATTTCAACAAAGCCGACAGAGATGCGATAGGGAAAATCCCCGTTTTTGTCATTGGAGCTCTGAATAACCCGTCCCGTCAGGTGCAGGCACAATAAATCAGTGGACAGAATCAAATCCATGGCGATTAAAGTACCCTGTTTGAGTTTTTCATCCGAGCCAAAGGCTAATCCGCCCGCGCCAAGATTGATCTGTCGCTGTGGTTCCAAATCGGTATCACTGTCTTTGAACAAGTACATTTGCGCCAGTAATTCAATCTTATTATCCAGTCCTTTCAGATAGGCGGCAATATCAGCTGAATTTTCACTGATACGTCCCAAAGCGACGCCCATCTGCTGGTTCATTTGACCAAACAGCTCCATCATTTCAAAAGCAGTGGATACTTTTTCATCGGCTTTATCCTGTACTTTGCTATACTCTTTATTTAGCACATGATAAGAAAAAATTGCGTTATCATCGATTCGATAATACTGTCGACGCTCATTCGCCTGAACATTGTTACTCATAGCAGCCCTCAAAATTGAATAAAACTTGGTGTATCTGCGCTATTATCAGGAGCACTTATATTATTGCTGTTGTTTTGCTTTGAGCTGGCTGCTTTTTTGTCTGCCTGAACATTTCCAGCCCGATCATTGCTCCTGACTGTTTCATCCAACTGTCCCGTTTTGTCTTTTGTATCAGGCGCGAGTCCCAAATCAGCTTTAGCCTGTGAAATAATTATTTCAACACGACGGTTTTTTGCCCGGTTTTCAGCTGTTTCATTATCAACCAGCGGTTGGGCATCAGCAAAGCCCTGAACACTAAAGCGTGATTTATCTAAGCGCTTATCTAATAGTAATTCATGAGCCACAGCAACTGAACGAGCTGATGACAGAGCCCAGTTTGAACGAAATTGAGCCGTATTAATCGGAATATCATCGGTGTGACCGGCAACAATAATACTACCACTGGTACTGCTTAACTGTTCAGCAATAATTTCCAGAATTTCAATAAAATCATCTGTCAGGTTTGCCGAACCTCCAGCAAAAGAGCCCTTATCACGGATGCGAATAATAATGCTTTCATCTCTAGCTTCCACATCAATCATGTCTGCTTCAATTTCTTTTTCCAGAGAAGATTTTAGCGCTTCGGATTTTTCCCGGATCTTATTTTCCTGCAGCTGATTCATCTGCTGCTGCAGTTCACTTAATTGCTGCTCAACTTCTGCAATCTCTGCTTCTACTTCGCTCAGTTGTTTTTTCAGACCTTCAGCTTCTGCTACGGCTTCAGACATATTCTCCATTTTGTCCTTCAGCTCATTGGCCTCATCCTGCAGCTGTTCCAGCTTATTAATGAGTTTAAGCTCCTGCTGCGTATCATCACTGGTGACTTGTCTGACTTCATTAATAACAGTCGGTTGCGGAGGAGATGGACTGAATTCTCTGGCAACGATATTCACCCCTTTAGGAATCTCCACGACTTTGATATCACGCTGGACACCAAAAGCCACTTTGAGGGAACCGGCAATCTGTTTAAACTTCTGCACATCCATTTCGGCAAAGGAGAGCAAGAGCACAAAGAAACACATCAGCAGCGACATCAGATCAGCGAAAGTCAGCACCCAGGCAGGAATACCTGCCGGACATTTGCATTTTTGTTGTTCTTCCATCTAGCAGCTCCCCATAGATGAGGAATCTGCATATGAAGAATGAATCATTATATGAATACGATTTTTGCTCATATGATAATTTTATTCTACAGCAGCAACAGCACGTTGACCTTCCGGCAGATAAGTTTGCAGCATTTCACCCATCACTTTTGGATTAATACCTTCCTGGATAGCGCCAATAATTTCCAGAATAAGGGTACGACTCAGGCGCTGCTGATCAGCAATATAGGCCAGTTTATCTGCTAAAGGGATACAAATTGCATTGGCTAACACAGCACCATAAAGAGTAGTCAAAAGGGCAACGGCCATTGAGGGGCCAATTGTTTTAGGATCATCCATATTGGCCAGCATGCCCACCAGACCAATAAGCGTTCCAATCATGCCCATTGCAGGTCCCATATCAGCCAGTTTCATTAAGAATTTCTGACCTAATTCATGACGTTCAACGGCAAGGTTGATGTCTTTGGATAACATACGCTGGACAAAATCCGGTTCATGGCCATCCACACAGAGGTTGATCCCTTTTTGCAAAAATTCATTGGGGATTTCCTGATCTTCCAGGCCAAGAATACCTTCTTTTCGAGCGATGGTCGCCAGTTCAACCCCTTTTTCAATCAGCTCATTAGGATTTTCTAATTTATTTAAAATGGCTTTTAAGACCACTTTAAAAGAACCTATCGTCACTCCCAGGGGGAACATAGCCATTACAGCAAAAGAAGCGCCGCCAAAGACAACGATAACTGACGGCAGATTGATAAACAGAACAATACCACCACTGAGAACCATTGCCACTGCAATAACGCTAAGCGCGCCAATAACACCAATGACCGTTGCTATATCCACTCAATAAATCCCTTACTAAAGACCCAAATTAATTTTTTGCTGCATATTTTTTGTTTCATTATGTAAAAATATATAATAAAATTTTCGGATAAAATAGTCCCGACAGGTTCTATAAACCCTATTTAAAACCATAGCTAAAATTACAGAAATAACAACAATAATTGTTATTTCTTATATAAAAAACTAAATTTAAAGCAATTATATGTCAAAACAAAAAGCAATACTAATTACCGGCTGTTCCTCAGGAATTGGTCTATGTTGCGCGCATGAGCTGAAAAACCGGGGTTATCGGGTGTTTGCATCAGTACGAAAAGCAGAAGATGTGGCAGTCCTTCAGGCACAGGGACTTGAAAGTCTGCAGCTTGATTTGGCCAGCAGTGAATCCATAAATACTGCTGTGGATAAGGTTTTAGAACTCACTCAGGGGCATTTATATGCCTTGTTTAACAATGGCGCTTATGGACAGCCCGGTGCGGTTGAGGATTTACAACGTCACGTCTTGAAAGAGCAATTTGAATGCAACGTGTTTGGTACTCAGGAATTAAGCAATCGGGTTATTCCCATTATGCGCCGGCAGGGTTACGGTCGAATTATTTATAACGGTTCGGTACTGGGCATTATTTCTTTACCCTTTCGAGGCGCTTATAATGCCTCAAAATATGCCATTGAAGGTCTGGCCGACACATTAAGACTAGAACTTCACGGCAGTGGTATCGGCGTATCCATTATTGAACCTGGCCCTATCAGCAGTGCCTTTCGAAAAAATGCTTATGCAAAATATCAGGAAAATATTAATAAAGAACACAGTTTTTTTAAAAGCAGTTATGAGGGAATGGAAGCCCGTTTAAAAAAGAAAGGCCCGGCAGCACCTTTTACTTTACCACCTGAAGCGGTTTATAAAAAACTGCAGCATGCCCTGGAAAGCTCAAATCCCAGAGCCCATTATTATGTCACCTTCCCAACCCATTTATTCGGCACATTAAAAAGAATACTGCCTGCAAAAGGGCTGGATTGGGTGTTGCGCAAGGTTTCTAAAGAAGAAAATTGAAAAGGATGGTATGAAGTGAGTGGTATGAGGTGTTAGGAAAAAGCAAGTTCAAAAGCTTTACCTCTCACCACTCACGTCTTACCACTCACTTTTTCTTAAAACTCATCCGTCCCTGCGGATCATCAGCTATCACATCAACCTCAATTAAATCGCCGGCGACAAATTTACCCGCCAGAATTTCCTGAGCCAGTGGGTTCTCCAGTAGTTGCTGTATTGCTCTTTTGAGCGGCCTTGCGCCATAAACCGGATCAAAGCCGGCATCACTGATTTGATCCATGGCTTCAGTTGACAATTTCATATCCAGTTCACGCTCAAGCAGACGATCGCGTAAATCCTGCATCTGGATTTTGGCAATTTTATGAATGGCCTCTCTGCCTAATGGATGAAACACCACCACATCATCAACCCGATTAATGAATTCCGGACGAAAATGCTGTGCGACAACATCCATGACTTCAGACTTCATTAACTGGTATTCCGCTTCTGCTTCAGCATCTGAGCGTGTACCTGCTTTACTGGATGAGAGTACGCTTAATTCCTGAATGCGCTGCGAACCCAGATTAGACGTCATGATAATCACCGTATTGCGAAAATCAACGGTACGACCATGACCATCGGTTAAACGACCATCATCCAGTACCTGCAGAAGAATATTAAACACATCCGGATGCGCTTTTTCCACTTCATCCAGCAGGATCACTGAATAAGGTTTACGCCGCACAGCCTCGGTCAGATAACCGCCTTCTTCATAACCGACATAACCCGGAGGCGCACCGATTAATCGAGCCACTGCATGTTTTTCCATGAATTCAGACATATCCAGGCGAACCATGGCATCTTCAGTATCAAACAGAAAATTAGCCAGCGCTTTGGTTAATTCAGTTTTACCCACGCCGGTCGGCCCCAAAAACAAAAAGGAGCCATTGGGTCGTCGCGGATCCGATAAGCCGGCACGAGAGCGGCGAATAGCATTTGCCACAGCCGTTACTGCTTCGGCTTGCCCCACAACACGTCCATGAAGATGCTCTTCCAGGTGCAGTAATTTTTCGTTTTCAGCCTCAAGCATTTTATCCACAGGTATCCCGGTCCACTTGGCCACGACCTCGGCCACTTCTTCTTCTGTTACCCGATTGCGCAGCAGTTTAGGCTGCTCATCCAGGCCAATCATTTCAGCCTGTGATGCCATATCCAGTTGCTTTTCCAGCTCCGGAATACGTCCATACTGCATTTCAGACATGCGTCCCAGATCACCGGCTCGCTGTGCTGTTTCCAGATCTTTACGTGCCTGATCCAGAGACTCTTTAATATGCTGAGTGCCCTGTACTGCGGCTTTTTCAGACTTCCAGATTTCGTCCAGTTCAGAATATTCCAGTTCCAATTCCGCAATATTTTCCTGTAAAATTTCCAGACGTTTTTTGGAGGCCGGATCAGATTCCTTGCCCAAAGCTTCACGTTCAATTTTAAATTGAATAATGCGCCGTTCCAGTTTATCCATCCTTTCCGGTTTGGAATCTATTTCCATACGAATACGGCTGCCGGCCTCATCAATTAAGTCAATGGCTTTGTCCGGTAACTTGCGTTCGGTAATATAGCGATGTGACAGGTTTGCAGCTGCCACAATAGCGGGATCGGTAATATCAACACCATGATGCAGTTCATATTTTTCCTTAAGACCACGAAGAATAGCAATGGTATCTTCCACCGTAGGCTCTTCAACCAGTACTTTTTGAAAACGACGTTCCAGAGCAGCATCTTTTTCCAGATATTCCCGATATTCATCCAATGTGGTCGCACCCACACAATGGAGTTCACCACGAGCCAGTGCCGGTTTAAGCATATTACCGGCATCCATCGAACCTTCCGCTTTACCGGCACCCACCATGGTATGCAGTTCATCAATAAAGAGAATGATACTGCCTTCCTGCTTGGAGAGGTCACTTAAGACGGCCTTCAGGCGTTCTTCAAATTCACCACGAAACTTGGCACCTGCAATCAGCGATCCCATATCCAGTGACAGAATACGTTTGTGTTTCAGCCCTTCAGGCACTTCGCCATTGATAATACGCTGCGCCAGACCTTCAATAATCGCGGTCTTACCCACTCCCGGCTCACCAATCAGTACCGGGTTATTTTTAGTACGCCGCTGCAAGACCTGAATAGTACGGCGTATTTCATCATCCCGGCCAATAACCGGATCCAGTTTGCCCTGCTCTGCTCTTTCAGTCAGATCAATGGTGTATTTTTCCAGAGCCTGACGCTGTTCTTCGGCATTGGGATCATCAACTGTCTGTCCACCACGCATACTATCAATCGCCTGCTCAATCACTGACTTACTGGCGCCCAGTTCAGTCAGAATACGACCTAACTGACCTTTATCATCAATTGCAGCCAGAATATAAAGCTCACTGGAAATAAACTGATCTTTACGCTGCTGAGACAACTTGTCGGTCATATTAAGCAGACGGGTCAATTCAGGTGAAACCTGTACATCCCCCGCAAAGCCTTCAATACTGGCCATTTGATCCAGTGCTTTAGCCAGTTGTGAGCGGAGTTGATTGATGTTCACATTGGATTGAGTCAGCAAATGTCTTGCTGTGCCGTTATCCTGATCCAGCAGGGCAAGCATCACATGGATGGACTCTATAAACTGGTGATCACGTCCAATCGCCAGACTTTGCGCATCGGCAATCGCCTGTTGGAATTTACTGGTTAGTTTATCCATTCTCATTCAATAGCACCTCGTGAAAAAATGTTT
>DAOVUK010000358.1 GCA_030632625.1 Gammaproteobacteria bacterium | reverse complement strand
CCCAAAGGTCTTCCGGGGCCTGAAGGTGCTATGGGTCGAGATGGTTTAGAAGGACCAGAGGGGCCTGATGGTCCCAGAGGTCTTACTGGTCCGGCTGGCCCTGAAGGTCCAATGGGGCCGGATGGTTTAGAAGGACCGGAAGGACCGGATGGTCCCGCTGGACCTGAAGGCCCTGCGGGAATTTCACAGCAAAACAATAGTTAATAAATAATTGCCTTCCAGCAAAATAGGTGGAAACTTCTGGTTCTTCACATTATTGCGTACTTTTTGTATTCACTCGGTGGATTTAGACATTCATCAATATGGTAGAGACGTTGCATGCAACGTCTCTACGTATGCTTACTAGAAAATAGACATCCATGTTAATTTTTTTAGAGCAAATCTTGGCTGAATGAGAAGAGATACTCCCCTATTCGTATAGGTTCATGCCGGTGAGAATAACGGGTTCAGTAATTTGCAAATACACCCAGATAATCAGAGTCTTGACAATCACATGAGGAAGCAAAAAAATCGTCTGTGTCATATGGAGTAACATATTGAATTTTTGCTTTTATAAAGGGGTTGCTACCGATCTTTTGAACAGCTGGAGGATAGTGATAAACATTTCCTGCTACATTGGTGTATTTAGCCGTATCGTTGTTTAAAGAAAACTGGTATTTGTATTGATCATTCGAAAAAGGGTTGCTGCCTATTTTCTGAGTAGGTGGAAGATAGGTATATTGTTTCTGATAAAGGTAGTCATTATCCCGGAAAGTGTGAGGTATTTCATGTTGATACTTCCAAATTTCCCGTTCACTATTGATATTACTCTGTCCTTGAATCAGATCACTGACATAAATATAAGATTGCTGTTCAGCATAAACGCTATCAAATGCAGCAAAATTCCATACAACACTAACGATGACAAGTATCGCCCAGTGTAAAACAGAAAGATATGTTGATTGAATTTTGGTCATTTCACTATCCCTAGAGTAGCTACTTATTTACTATATTAGTATACACATTTATTAGTATATAGCAATCCTTTAATTTACTTTAAATTGATTGATACATGCACTGAGCAATTGTTTGAAAATAAAGATGATGTGGACGCTAATATAAGCTATTCTTAAAAGAATAATAAATTCATCGGGAGATGCTTTATGTACTCAAAAGGGCAGCCAATGTTTATTGATGTAATGACAGGTGACACTGTTTATTTATGTCGCTGTGGTCAAACCAAAACAGCACCGTTTTGTGATGGCAGCCACAAGGGAACTGATAAAGAACCATTTGAGTATACTGCAAAAAACAATGTACAACTCTATATTTGTCGGTGCGGAAAATCGGGTGATATACCTTTCTGTGATGGCAGTCATAAAAATTAACTGCTGAATTTATCTGACAGACAAAATTAAGTCTTTTTAGGGTCCTGGAAATAACAAGTTTTCCACGGCTTTTAGCTGCACTTATGAGTTGGAACCAGGATTATTTTACTTAAGGAGTTTGTTTTATGTCAGTTTTATCGTCTAAACAATTATTCAACGAATTAAATCAGAAACACATCAATACCTGGTTTGACCTGGGTTTGTACATTGACCAGTTACGTGATCAATTGCCCGGCTTTGAACATATTCCAGATGATTTCGACAGTTTTGTATCACAACTCGGACAAGGCATTGCTTTTATCAGCTTTGATTTTGGTATTGATGGCGTCAGCATGGAAGTGAGTAAATACGCCAAAGCCTTTGAACAAATCAATGAACAGGCAAAAATTCATTTTATTGCCGGCACCTTTAAAAAAAATCATCAAACCATTATAGAAAATCGCTGGGCTAAGCATGAAATATTACACAGTGATGGTTTTAACGGCTGCTCAACCTATACAGATTACTTTGAAACCAAACTGGCCAGAGGCAGTAAGGAATATAATCAACTGATCGAGAAACTCTGGCAGCAGACACTGGCATTATGCCAGCAAATTGGTGATATTATTGAGCAGCAGCAAATTCAACTTTTGATCCCCTGTAATATCAATGCAAATCCGGGTAATGTTGCACTGGCTCTGGCATTAGTGATTCTTTCTGAGAGAATGAAAATCCCCGTGTTAAATAATAGCCATGATTTTTACTGGGAGGATGGTCAACGTCCGGAGCAAAGAAAATCCGCAGGTGTACGGGACCACTTTTTTACCAATGCCCATCTGGGAGAAGTTTTTAGCCTCATTGAAATGTTATATCCCTGGGATAGTTCACTTTGGTTTCAAACAGTTTTAAGTTCATCTCAGCAGACCAGGCTGATAGATAATTATGGCTTTAACCCTGGAAATATCGGCTTAATGCCCACCAGTGTGGATTTAGATTGTTACCGCCAGGTGGATGATCCCGAAAGGATCAACATCTTAAAACGGATGGAATTATTGCTCCGTGGAGACCAACCTGCTTTACTGAGCAAGAATGTTAAAGATTATCAAAGCATTGACAGCAAATGGGTTGAGAATGCCCATCCGCTGTTATTAGCTTATGAAGATAATGTACCCCATACTCTGCTGACCGGTAATTTATTATTTTTACAACCCACACGTATTATTGCGCGTAAACGCATTGAATATGATTTTGACTTTATTCAATCATTATTAACATTTTCAGTATTTAAAGACATATTTGATAAAAACTCTACATTGACCATTACGATTTATGTTTCCGGTCCCCTGGCCTATCCTTTTAGCGCCCACTGCAATTATTTCAATAAACTCACCAAAGCCTTTGAAAGTCTGCTTAAAAATATTGATACCAGTTATCAAAAAAGAGTTTTCCTGGCATTTAACTTTGGCACAGAGAAAAATGCATTATTTGCCAAAAAATCTTATGATATTTTAAGAATACAGGAAATTTATGCGGTCGCTAATCTGGTCATGCTGCCAAGCAAACAGGAAGGACGTGGCTTACCCTTATTAGAAGCTTGTGCTGTAGAAGTACCTATTTTAACCAGTCGATATAAACCTAAAGCAGTTTTTAAAGAAGTCATCGGTAAACATTTATCCAAAAGCAAAAGACTAAAAGTATTTGAATACCCCAAAGATAAACAATTTTCTGAAAAAATGTTGGCAAAAATCACTGGTCTATTATTTGACCCTTATGGAAAACGAGCCACCCACAATTGTAAAGTAATTAAAAAACGTTATAGTGTTGATGTACTGGCTCGTACGATTAAAGACTTTTTATATCGTATCTGGCTCAATTGCCAGCCTGCTGCCACCGAATTTAATCTGCTGCAGCAAATATTTCAAACAACTTCAGAACAAACTCGATTTGATGCATCCTTTAAGCAACTGGTCTTATGTGAAAATAGAAAATATATTGCAGGTATTTCAAGCATTGAATACATGTCTTATTTAAAGTCACTCATTGACCCGAGTGCGTTTCGCATGGAGGAAAAAGAAGTTAAGGGACGCATGATGCATTATGCGCGTTATCTTATCGATACTTTTGTGCGTACTTCGGTAGCTGGTAAAAAAGCTGAACAGCAGCAAAACATTCTTAAATTTTATCAACAACTCAATTTGATTTTTTATTATCAAACGGGTGAAGATGCACTGGCGATTGATCATTCCTTAAGTTACCGGCATCGTAACAGAACGCATTATCCCTACCGGAAACTGACAGAATTAGAATTAGCCGGCATTGTAACCTCGTTAATACGCCATATTTTTAATGATGTCATCAGCCCTGAAATTTCTCATCCTCCGCATAATATTTTTCAGGATTTCATCGGCAGTATCCATGAATGTGTGGGCTCAGGCAATATAGTTATTGATGATAGTCAGAGAATGGCTGATGATCTTAAAGCCAATCTGCCCTTTGCCTGGTTTCCGGGACCTAATTTTAATATTGAAAGTTTAATCTTCATCTGGCGCACCCTGCGTTCCAGACTGGGGATCCCCTTTGGTGAATTGCTGGATCCACGAACTCTGAAAAATACCGATCATATTCAACCTGTTACTGTTTTTATCAATAGAACATCTGACGGTTATAGAGAAAATTATGAAATAGTGTGTCAGTGGATAAAACATCAGGCACCCAGTGAAATAACTGCCTTATATCATGCGGGTCTGGTTAAAGTTATTCCTACACAGTGTTTATCAAGAGGTATTCATTTAGCTCAACTGGGTGATGAGGCTGTAAATGCATTAATAAAAATTAAAAATAATCAGGGTTTCGTTGTCAGCATTG
>DAOVUK010000408.1 GCA_030632625.1 Gammaproteobacteria bacterium | reverse complement strand
GAAGGCGATGCAGTCATAGAGCAGGCGGTTTCGATCACCAACGATGTGCCTGATGATGGTTCCTCCGAAGCACTGAATGCTCAGGCTGCGGGCAATACCGGTGGTGTGCTCAATAATGGTGGTAGTTTCGCTCTGCTGGGCCCGGGTGCGACTGACAGCAGCTCAATTACGGTTTCAATTGATACCACGACTGCAGGCAACAAGGCAGGCAATGCAAGCATTGACTTTGAGTCTGATGGTACCGGCAGCAGTGGTCTGGGTATTACCACGTTGGCATCGCAGGACGTTGCGGTAACCGGTCAGGTGTTCCGTCTGGCGCAGGCTGATGTAACGCCTGATCCGATTGTACTTAATGCTCGTGTTGGTGATACCGTTCAGCAGGTATTGACTATCTCTAACATTGCAGCGGGTGATGGATTCTCTGAACAGCTTGGGGTTTCTTCTGCCGGGGCGACAGGCGATGCACAACTCAGCGGTGCTGTGGCAGGTCTGATTGCTGCTCAGGGTTCAGACAGCAATCTGATAGCCAGTCTTAATACCAGCTCTTCAGGTGCCAAGACAGGAACAGTAGCGTTGGCTTATACTTCTGATGGTACTGCGACCAGTGGACTGGCGGCAATTGCTAACGGCAGTTCATCGGTCTCTGTGACTGGCAATGTCTGGGATAAAGCTGTAGCGGATGTGCAGCCAGGCAGCATTGATTTCGGTATTGTGCATGTGGGTGATAGCATCGCCCAGTCACTGCAGGTCAGTAATACGGCCACAGTGACCGCTTTGAATGATGTTCTGACCGGTCGTTTTTCGGCTACCTCTGGTCCCTTTAGTGCTTCGGGTGATCTGGGTGCAGGACTGGCGGCAGGTGATACGGATAACAGCAGTATGAATGTCGGTATGGATACAGGCGCTGCGGGTGTGTTTACTGGTTCAGCAAGCGTTGCTCTTGCCAGTCATAACATTGATATGGCTGATCTAATCCTCAATGAGGTGGATATCAGCCTCTCTGGCCAGGTTAATAACTTTGCCAACCCGGTCTACGATTTTGTCAGTGGCGACGGTTCATTCTCCGGCGGCGGCAATTCATTCCTGCTGGATTTTGGTACGTTTAATCTGGGTAGTAGTGACATGTTAAGCACCACTCTGGCGGCAGGCAATGATGTTTTGGGTTTGGCTGATCTGCTTGATGGTCTGTTTGATATCTCAGCAACCGGACTATTCGCTGCTAGTAATTTTGATGCTTTCTTTAATCTTGATTCTGGAGAATTTATCAATAATCTCATTGTTGGATTGGATACTTCAGGCTTGGGTCTTGGTCTTATCGAAGGGAATATCGTTCTAAATGCCACAGAACACAATGCCAGTGGTTATAGTAATGACTTTGATCCGATAACGTTAACGATGCGGGCTCGTATTGTTGATGCTTCAGTGCCTGAGCCAGGTTCTCTGATATTAGTTTTGCTTGGACTAATGGCTCTCTGGCATGCTAATATTCGCAATAGAACCTTTAGGCAAGCAGGTAATAGTGAGATATGAAATCAAGAAGTGGAAGTTTTGGAAACGGGAAATATTGGACGCTGACGATCCTTGCACTGCTTGTATTGTTGTTGTCTATCAGTGCTGTTGCTTTATCGGTAGTAAACCGATCCGCTCAGGCTGAGTGGAATGTAAGGCAGCAGTATATTAATCAGAGCATCAAACTGGGTCAGCTCAATAGTCAACTGGTACAAGAATTGGCTAATGTTTCCGCCCAGACGGGTGATCAGCAAATCAGGAATATTTTATCATCCCATGGGATCTCATTCACAACAAACTAAACCCGAAGCAGCAACAAACCGATCAGCGTCGCCTGCAAAGCAGCCACCGACAGGTAATCAGGTTGCTGCAGCCAGTGACCAGTCTGGCAATGCGCCAGCTAAAGTAGTCAGCGAGGCATCTGCTCAGCAGAAGGTGAGGGAAGAAAGCCGACGGCAAAAGGAAACTGTTCCGCTTAAACGCAAAGTCAGAAATCAGCCGGTGATAAAAAAATCACCGGCTAATTCTCAGACTTCAGCTGCACAGGAGTCCAGGGCAGGTCGGCATAGAAAGGAATTAGTTCCCATGGAACGCAGTCTCTTTGTTCCTGTGATTATAATTGCTTTAGCATTAATGCTGATAATTGGGGGACAAGTTTTTCAGGAGGTCAACAAGCGTCTGGTATTGCAGGAGCAGCTTGAACAACAGAAAAGTGTTTTTCTGGAAGCGAAAAAGGTCCGTTTACAACTCGATTCTATTGCTAAACAAACCTTTCAACTTTCAGTCAATGGCAACAAAAATGCGGCCAGAATTGTAGATAAAATGAAAAAAGCAGGCTTTACTTTTAATCAGAATCGTCAATAACCCACTTGTTGCCTATACCGCCTGTCTTGAAAGTCAGGGGTATATGGTTAAATAAATTATTACATAAATACTCATTCCGAAATCGTTTTCCTTAATTATAAAAATTAAGTACAGGAATCTATCCGAACGAACCTCTTTAATGGTATCATATCGGGTTGAATGTATCCTGTTGATCAGCATCAGGGAAAGATAAGACGGTAACGATAATGAATATAGCGAATTATTATAATATTGACTCTGGTATCAATGCCCGGCAAGTCAGTTTCACCCGCAATCAGGCAAGTTCATTTGCTAAGAGGGTTGCAGGTGATTTTAATCCTATCCATGATGAAGATCACCGGCGCTTCTGTGTGCCGGGTGATTTGCTGTTTTCAGTGTTTCTTGCTCAATATGGTATTAATCAGGAAATGAAGTTTGAATTTTCCGGGATGGTGGTTGATACGACCCAATTGATTTTTCCGCTTCAGGCTGCAGATTCAATTAGTTTGCAGGATGCCAATGAAAAAAACTATATGGATGTTGTTGTATCCGGTGAGAATACCAGAGATGCCGGTTTTATTTCGATGTTATCTGAAAAATATGTACAATTTTCCGGTAAGACTTTTCCCCATATTTTAGTGCCTTTGATGGAACAGGAAAATGTGATGATAAATCCATCACGCCCTCTGGTTATTTATAAAAATATGGAAATATACTTAGACAAACTCTCAGGCAATAACCTGGAACTGGAACTGAAAAATTCATCATTAAAGAAAAATGGAAAAAAAGGTGAGGTCAGATTAGAGTTTTCAATTTTGTCTGATGGCAAAGAGATTGGTCATGGCGCAAAAAATCTGCTCTTAAGTGGTTTGCGTGAATATGATCTATCACAATTAAATGATGTCATCACTTCTTATGCGCAACGGAAATCAGACTTTCTTAATTCTTAAAGCTTAGAAAAATATATAAGAATAATGATGCAATTGCATGCGACAAAATATGTTGGGGGTTCTTTATATGCTAAGGGCTCTTTACCAGCTGAGGGCTCTCTACCTGCTGAGGGCTCTCTACCTGCTGAGGGCTCTCCACCCGCTGAAGGCTCTCCACCCGCTGAAGGCTCTCCACCTGCTGAAGGCTCTCCACCTGCTGAAGGCTCTCCACCCGCTGAAGGCTCTCCATCAAGAGAAGAAACCCCGCCAATTCTTATTTTACATGGTTTGTTTGGCAGTAATCGCAATTGGCATCCTATTGCCCGCTCTTTATCCGAT
>DAOVUK010000077.1 GCA_030632625.1 Gammaproteobacteria bacterium | reverse complement strand
GATTTAACCTCAACATCCTTTGACATTCTTGAGTTTGTATATAAAGAAGGGGATGAGTTTAATACTCTAAGATTCTCCGCGAACTGGTCTCATAACACTTTGAATAAGGCTATTTTCCCAACCCGAGGTGCGTTACAGCGCTTATCGGGTGATTGGGCCCTTCCAGGCAGTGATTTGTCGTTCTACCATATTAATTACGTGCAGCAGCGATTTTTTCCTCTGACAAGAACGACCACCTTAATGCTAAAGGGCAATTTGGGCTATGCCGATACTCTAGGGGGGGATGCTTTTCCGCCATTTGAAAAATATTATGCGGGTGGTATGAATGATGTCCGGGGTTATAAGTCTAATACCTTAGGACCCAGAGATGATAAGGTGCATGATATTCCAAGTATTGGTGGCCATGATCCTTTTACTTTGCTGCCGACAGATGATCCTTTGGGTGGCCAGTTAAAAGTCATTGGCAATGCTGAAATTATTCTGCCAATCCCCTTTGTGAAAGACTCCTCAGCTTATCGTCTGAGCGGCTTTGTTGATATGGGTAATGTTTTTGCAGAGGCCGGTGATTTTGATTTTGGTGATTTACGTTTTACCACAGGTCTTGCCGGTGCCTGGTTAAGTCCATTCGGCCTGTTAAGAGTCAGTGTTGCCACGCCATTGAATGAAGAATCAGGCGATGATACAGAAGTCTTTCAATTTTCATTTGGACAAAGTTTTTAGTCTATCCTAATTTATGTTCGTAAATCAGTGTAGGATGTATCATACTATTTTGAAAAATACTGTTGTAAAAAAGTTATAACAAATTTAGGGAGAAAAAAATGCCAACGTATTTACGGTTATTTATTTTAATTGCACTGTTTTTTACTGTTTCATTTGCTTATGCAGAACAAAAAATTGCTTTTGTTAATCAGGCTAAATTATTACAAAAAGCGCCTCAGGCAGAATCTGCCCGCAGTAAATTACAAAAAGAATTTGCTAAGCGGGACAAATCTCTGGTCAGTTTACAAAAACAAATTAAGAGTAAGACGACTAAATTACAAAAAGATGCTGCTATCTTATCGGAAGCAGAACTTAATAAATTAAAAAGAAAAATTACCTTGCTGAGAAGAGATCTGGAACGTGATAAAGCCGCTTTTAAAGAAGATTTGAGTATTCGTCAAAATGAAGAACTGGTTAAGTTACAAAAGTCTGTGCTTAAGTCAATTCAGACAATAGCAAAAAATGAGAAATACGATTTGATTATCAGTGATGGTGTTATTTATGCCAGTGAGAAAATTGATATTACCGATAAAATCCTGGCTCAATTAAAAAAACAGTATAGCTCAGGTAAGTAATTTCGGTTTATAGCAAATGTCTATTTCTACACGCCAGGCCGGCATACAAGAACTGGCTGATATCGTTGGTGCAAGTACCCATGGGGATCCTGAAGTCACTATTTCAGGTATTGCTACACTTGAGCTCGCCCAACAATATGAACTCAGTTTTTTCACCAACCGTAAGTATCATAAATTTCTGCTGACCACCAAAGCCTCTATTGTCATTCTTCATCCTGACGATGTAGACAATTGTCCGACTAATGCCATTTTAGCGGATGATCCCTATCTGGCCTATGCCAAAATAGCAGCCTGGTTGACAAAACCTGATATTCAGAAAACCCAAATTGCTGAAAATGCTGTGATCGCAGATAATGTGATTCTTGGTGAAAACGTTAATGTTGCAGCTCATGTTGTTATTGGCGAAGGTTCACAGATTGGTGATAATGTAAGATTACATGCTGGCTGTAGTATTGGTGATAATGTTAAAATTGGTCATGGCACTGTGCTTTATGCCAATGCTTCAATTTATGCCAATGTTGTTATGGGTGAAAAATGTATTGTCCACTCAGGTGCCGTGATTGGCAGTGATGGTTTTGGTATTGCTAATGACAATGGACAATGGTTTAAGGTGCCGCAGCTGGGTACGGTTATTATTGGCAATAATGTAGAAATTGGCGCGAATACCACAATTGACAGGGGTGCTATTGAAGATACTGTGATTGAAAATGGTGTTAAACTGGATAACCTGATTCAAATTGCTCATAATGTCCGAATTGGTGAAAATACAGCGATTGCAGGATGTGTTGGCATTGCAGGCAGCTCAACAATAGGCAAACATTGTGCCATCGGCGGCGGCTCAGGAATTCTTGGTCATTTGACGATTGCTGATCACGTACATATTACGGCGACTTCGCTGGTGACAAAATCCATTAAGGATGCAGGGGTGTATTCATCTGGAACACCTTTACAGGCAAACGCTCAATGGCACAAAAATTTTATTCGTTTTAAGCAATTGGATAAAATGGCTCGACGTTTGAGTGAATTGGAAAAAAAGATATAAAGCAATTTTGCAACTAGCTCTAATGATAATGGCCAAATTTTTATTTAAGTGGCTTTAGCCAAATTTAGACGTTTTAAAAAAGAAGAATTAAATGGAAAATCAACTCAATTCAATGGATATCCATGATGTTCTCGAGCATCTTCCGCATCGTTATCCGTTCTTGTTAGTGGATAAGGTGATAGATTTTGAACCGGGAAAATCATTACTGGCTCTTAAAAATGTGACTTATAATGAGCCTCAGTTTGCAGGGCACTTTCCCCAGAAACCGATATTGCCCGGTGTGCTTGTTATTGAGGCTCTGGCCCAGGCAACAGGGATTCTGGCCTATAAATCAACTGATAGTAAACCCAATAGTGAGTCACTTTATTATTTAGTCGGTATTGATAAAGCCCGATTTAAACGCCCGGTCAATCCCGGGGAGCAGTTAATGCTTAAGGTTGAAGTGATAAAAAATATGCGTGGCGTATGGAAATTTAATGCTGTAGCAACGGTGGATGATCAGTTGGTCGCGTCTGCAGAATTAATGTGTGCTGAGAGAGATGCCTGAAACTAATAGTTGATAAATTTTTCTGAAAAATATGTCTGAAACTTATGCCTGAAAAGAAGCGAATTCACCCCACTGCCATAATTGATCCTTCCGCTGAGTTAGCTGATGATGTAGAAGTGGGTGCCTATTCTGTAATTGGAAAAAAAGTAACCATTGATACGGGTAATAAAATTGCTTCACATGTGGTGATAAATGGCCCGACTCATATTGGTAAAGATAATACTTTTTTTCAGTTTGGTTCTATCGGTGAAGCACCTCAGGATAAAAAATATCAGGGCGAAGATACACGCCTGAAAATTGGTGACAGAAATGTTATTCGAGAATTCACGACATTAAATCGAGGCACAGTTCAGGATCGGGGCGCAACATCACTGGGCAATGACAACCTCATTATGGCTTATGTCCATATCGCCCATGATTGTCTTCTGGCGAATGATATTATTCTGGCTAATAATGTTGCCCTTGCAGGGCATGTGAATATTCATAGCCATGCAATTCTGGGCGGTTTTTCTCTCATTCATCAGTTTTGCACCATTGGTGCCTATTGTTTTACTGCGATGAATAGTGTGATCTCTAAAGATGTTCCTCCCTATATTATGGTTTCAGGTCATATGGCTAAACCCCATGGACTGAACATTGAAGGTTTAAAGCGCCATGGTTTTTCTAAAGAATCAATAAAATCCATTCGTTCTGCCTATAAGGCACTGTATCGTTCAAATTTAACCCTGGATGATGCCATTACAGAAATTAATGAACTTGCCACCAATTGTAATGACCTGGCTCGAATGATTGATTTTCTGGATAAAGATGTAAGCCGTGGAATTATTCGCTGATGCGCATCGGCATTATTGCGGGAGAAGCCTCAGGTGATATCCTCGCTGCAGGATTGATGCACGCAATACTGGAACAATATCCAGATGCCCGCTTTGAAGGAATTGCCGGACCTTTAATGATAGAGGCCGGATGTACGGCCATTTATCCTGCTGAAAAACTCTCGGTCATGGGACTTGTTGAAGTTCTGGCTCATTACCGTGAATTATCTGCAATTCGTAAAGAACTGATCAGCCACTTTCTTGATAACCCCCCGGATGTCTTTATTGGTATTGATGCGCCTGATTTTAATCTCGTTGTAGAGACGACATTAAAAGAAGCCGGTATTGGTACCATACATTATGTCAGTCCATCGGTTTGGGCCTGGCGTCAATATCGTCTGGGCAAGATATCACGTGCAGTTGATTTGATTCTGACTCTGTTTCCTTTTGAAGCAAGGTTTTATGAAAACCATAATATCTCTGTTAAATATGTAGGTCATACCCTGGCAGATGAAATTGACTTAACTATCGATATTAATCAGGCTCGACAAAAAATACATCTTGAAGCTGATTCGGGCGATTCTGTCATTGCTGTGTTACCCGGCAGCAGAATGTCAGAAGTGACCCGATTGGCAAAACCCTTTATTGAAACCTTGCTGCAGAGTTTGAAACGTCGTTCAGATCTGTTATTTATAATTCCATTTGTTAATGATAAAACCCGTCATTTTTTTAAGCAGGAGCTCAACCTGCAAACAGCTGAAGATGCGCAGGCACGAACTCGATTTATCCTGTTTGATGGTCATTCCAGAGACGTCATGGCGGCATCCAACGCAGTGCTGCTGGCATCCGGAACTGCTGCACTTGAAGCCTTATTACTAAAAAAACCAATGATTGTGGCTTATAAATTGTCCCCGGTCACTTATTGGATTGCTAAGCGTTTATTGCAGGTACCTTATTATTCTTTGCCAAACCTTCTGGCGGGTGAATATCTGGTGGAAGAAATTACCCAGAACGATGTGTGTGCTGAAATTTTAGCACCCAAATTACTTAAGCTCTTATCAGATGAATCATGGTGTAACAAATTAGATGCTTTTGATGATATACACACATTATTGCGTCAGAATGCCAATCAAAGTGCCGCTCAGGCAGTGATAGATTATTTAAAACAACGCGGTGCGTTGGCTGCTGATGAGCTTTGACCCTTTATATCTTAATCTGACAGGCCATATTGCCGGCGTTGATGAAGTTGGCCGGGGTCCTTTAGCAGGTGCAGTTGTTACCGCCGCAGTGATTCTGGATCCTGATAATCCGATAGCAGGGCTGGATGACTCTAAAAAGCTGACTGAGAAAAAGCGTGCAGCACTGGCTGTCGAAATAAAGAATAAGGCGCTTTGCTATTTTATTGCCAGAGCTGAGCATGAAGAAATTGATGAACTCAATATTTTCCATGCGACCTTGCTGGCGATGCAGCGTGCTGTTGCAGGATTGACACTAAGCCCCGATAAAGTCCTGGTAGACGGTAAATTTTGCCCGAATATTCCATTACCCTGCGAAGCCGTCATTAAAGGTGATTCGAGAGTAGCTGCCATCAGTGCCGCATCAATACTGGCAAAAGTTTTCCGGGATAATGAAATGATAGCTATGGATGCAATTTATCCTGGTTATGGTTTTGCTCAACATAAAGGTTATCCGACTAAGCTTCATATTGAGGCATTACAAAAGCTCGGCATTACGCCTATACATCGAAAAAGTTACAAACCCGTACAAAAAATTCTCAATCAAACCTGTCTTTAAATAAATCTTGCTTAAGGCTGTGCCAACCATGTCGAATCAATTTATCCACTTAAACCTGCACACTGAGTTTTCTCTGGTTGATGGTATTGTACGTCTTAAGCCTCTCATTAAAGCGATTCAGAGTGAACAGATGCCGGCAATTGCTATTACTGATCAAAGTAATCTATATGCTTTGGTTAAGCTCTATCAGGCTTGTCTTGCTGCTGGAATTAAGCCTGTTCTTGGTGCTGATCTCTGGCTCAAAAATGAGGATGAGCCTGCAAAGCCTTTTCGTCTGCTGGTTCTGTGTAAAAATAACGAGGGTTACCAGAATCTTAAAAAGCTTATTAGTCAAAGTTTTCTTCAGGGACAGCATCTTGGCAAAGCGATAATTGAGCGAAGCTGGTTAAGTGAATATTCATCAGGCTTAATTGCTCTATTAGGCAAAGCCAGTGATATTGGCCGGCTGCTGCTGGAAGAAAAAAATAGTGAAGCTGAACAGCTCTTAAGCGATTATCAGAAACTGTTTCCGGACAGCTTATACCTGGAGCTGCAAAGAACTTCCCGTGCAGGTGATGAGACTTTTCTGCATCGGGCAGTTGCTGTGTCACAAAGGCTGGATTTACCGGTGGTTGCGACCAATGCGGTCCGGTTTTTAAACAAAGAGGACTTTCCTGCCCATGATGCACGTGTCTGTGTTAATCAGGGGCGTATCCTGGCAGATAAAAGAAGACCACGGGATTATTCTGAGGAACAATACTTCAAATCAAGTGCAGAAATGATGGCCTTATTTGAAGATATTCCGGAGGCTATACAAAACAGTGTTGAAATTGCCAGACGTTGTAATGTGACCTTACATCTTGGGGAAAATTTCTTACCTGACTTTCCGATCCCGGAGGGTTTAAGTATTGATGAATACTTTCGACAACTCGCTCATGATGGACTCAATAAACGTTTCCCGCAACTTTTTGGAGAGGATTGTTTTGCAGGAAATACGAGTGAAGCGAAGGAAAAATATAAAGAAAAATTTAAACAATACCGGGAACGACTGGATATCGAACTGGATGTTATCACCCAGATGGGATTCCCCGGTTACTTTCTTATTGTCGCGGATTTTATCCACTGGTCTAAAGAAAATGATGTACCAGTAGGTCCCGGACGTGGTTCAGGTGCGGGTTCTCTGGTTGCCTATGCCATGACGATTACCGATCTGGATCCCCTTGAATATGATTTACTGTTTGAACGTTTCTTAAATCCTGAGCGGGTTTCCATGCCGGACTTTGATATTGATTTTTGTATGGAAGGGCGTGAAAAAGTCATTCAATATGTGGCTGAAACCTATGGCCGGGACAGAGTCTCGCAGATCATCACTTTTGGTTCCATGGCGGCCAAAGCGGCTATTCGTGATGTCGGACGTGTGCAGGGGCAGGGTTATGGTTTTGTGGATTCTATTGCCAAACTGATCCCCATGGATATTGGTATTACCATTTCACAGGCCATGGAACAGGAAGAAGAATTACAAAGACGCTATGACACAGATGATGCGGTTCATGATTTGATTGATATGGCTCTGTCTCTGGAAGGGATCACCAAAAATGTGGGCAAGCATGCCGGGGGGGTGGTTATTTCCCCCAGTGATATTAATGACTTCTCACCCATTTACTGTGAACAAGATTCACAAAGTATTGTGACTCAATATGATAAAAATGATGTCGAAACAGTGGGGCTGGTCAAATTTGACTTTCTGGGCTTAAAAACATTAACGGTTGTTGATTGGGCATTGAAAATTATTAATGCCAGAAAAAGAAAGCTGGGCGAAACAGAAGTTGATATTACACAAATCGATTTAGAAGACCGAGCTTCGTTTAAAACACTTAAAGCCAGTAATACCACTGCTGTTTTTCAGCTTGAATCCAGAGGCATGAAAGATCTGATCAAGCGTCTGCAGCCGGATTGTTTTGAAGATATTGTTGCTCTGGTGGCATTGTTTCGACCAGGGCCGTTACAGTCCGGGATGGTGGATGATTTTATCGACCGTAAACATGGTCGGCAGAAAGTCGAGTATCCGCATCCTTCATTAGAACCCATATTGCAGCCAACCTACGGTACTATTTTGTATCAGGAACAGGTGATGTAGATCTCCCAGGTTTTAGCAGGTTATACTCTGGGTGGTGCTGATTTATTACGGCGTGCTATGGGTAAGAAAAAACCTGAAGTCATGGCTGCGCAGCGTTCAATTTTTGAAGACGGTTCGGTTGATAATGGTGTTGATAAGGCGGTAGCAACCCACATTTTTGACCAGATGGAAAAATTTGCAGCTTATGGTTTTAATAAATCACACTCTGCCGCTTATGCCCTGGTTTCCTACCAGACTTTATGGTTGAAAACCCACTATGTTGAAGCCTTTATGGCTGCGGTATTATCTGCGGATATGGATAATACCGAGAAAGTTGTGGTGGTGATTGAAGAGTGCCGGGATGCCGGTTTAAACGTGATTGCCCCCAATGTTAATCTCTCCGAATACAAATTTACTGTCAGTGAAGAGGATGAAGTGGTCTATGGTCTTGGCGCCATAAAAGGTGTGGGTGAAGGTGCGATTGAAAGTATTGTTGAAGGGCGCAATACGGGTGGTGTATACAAAGATTTTCAGGACTTTTGTAATCGTGTTGATTTGCGGCGCTGCAACAAACGGGTTATGGAAACTCTGGTTAAAGCAGGTGCTCTGGATAGCTTTGGTCTGTCCCGGGCAACATTGTTTAATGCTATTCCCAAGGCTACCAAAGCAGCGGATCAATTTGCTAAGGCTCAGGCTGTCGGCCAGGATGATTTATTTGGCGGTGATTTCTTTGCTACCGGCGCTATGGACAGTACCTCAGATGATGCTTCAAGTCGTTTTGAGCAATTGCCGGAATGGCCTGAAGATGAGCGTCTTCGATTTGAAAAAGATACTTTAGGACTTTATCTTACCGGGCATCCTATTGAACAATATCTGGATGAATTACGAAATTTTACTACCCATAAGCTCATGGAGCTTAACCCGGAAAAGAAACAAAATATTGTCATTGCCGGCTTGATCATTGCTATGCGGACAATGAATACCAAGCGGGGTGATAAAATGGCCTTTATTACTATTGATGATCGCAGCGGTCGACAGGAAATTGCTTTGTTTTCTGATAAATATGAACAGTATCAGGATATTTTGATAAAAGACTCTATAATTGTTCTTTCTGGTGAACTGGGCCTGGATCGTTATTCAGGTAATGCCAGAATTACGGTTGATACTATTTATGATTTAGATGCTGCCAGAAACCATTATGCCCGACGCTTATCAATAAATATTCATTATGATCAGGTTGATGAGATCTTTATTAATAATTTTAAAGAGGTTTTAACCCCTTTCAGAGAAGGCGGCGAATGTCCTGTTGTATACACTTATAGCGGAAAAAAAGCAAAAACAGCGATTCGCTTAGCGGATCAATGGAAGGTCAGATTAACTAAAGAATTATTGAGTCGTATTGATAAATTGACTGGCAGCCAGAGCAAAATAATGTACCGTTAGCTCTCTTTTTTTATATGGCTGAAGGCTCTCAACAATGATTGATTCAACATTACCCCTTATTACTTTGTTCATTAGTGGTTTTACCTCAGCAACTCTTTTGCCGGGTAGTTCAGAAGCACTTTTTTTACTGATGCTTTCTCAACAAAACTGGGATACAGGGTTTTTGATCTTAATCGTTGGCATTGGAAATTCACTGGGCGGCATGAGCAATTGGGTTCTGGGTATTTTAATCCGCACAGGCTTCCATAAGGATAAGGATAAAGATAAAAACCAGGAGACAGAAAGTAAGTATCGCTTCAAAGCAGAGAAATGGCTCAAAAACTATGGTTCTCCCGTGCTTTTTTTCAGCTTCCTGCCCATTATTGGTGATCCCTTATGCCTGGTTGCCGGTCTGGTCAAAACACACTGGCTTCAGGCATTATTATATATTTCTCTGGGCAAGTTTTTTAGATACTTTATTTTAAGTTATGCGGTTTATCCGGGATAAAGCTTGTATAGGATACTCGGTAAAAATGATTCCTGGCAAAAAAACTTACTTTCTAAATGTCAGCAAAACTACCATTGCTGCCGTTCGGATAAGTGCTTCTAAGGCCGACTGCCGGGTAGACTGGTGCGTCTGACTGGGGACGCTCAAGTCCATCCATGGAACGCTTAATGAAAACATCCCTGTTTTCAGATACCCCATTC
>DAOVUK010000206.1 GCA_030632625.1 Gammaproteobacteria bacterium | reverse complement strand
GCCTGCACAGGCAAAAAACCCAAAACTATTAACCATAAAGCGAATAAGTGAAAGTAATGTTTTTTCATAATGTTCTCTATCGGACGAAAAGTTCTTTGGATAAAAGCAAAGCACTGGTAATACATTTATCCGATTCTAATCTCAATATCAATCATATTCAACCATCAAAATAATGTTGTTAATTATTTTTTTGAATGAATCATAAAAACATTGGGATAGGATCTTAATGTAGGAATAAACTTACTTAATGTGTACTTATATGTGTACTGACTCATATTCGATCTGACACTATCAAAATTAGAACGTAACTAAATCTGACAATATGGTGCTTTTGAGCTATTCTTGCCATTAAAGAGTTTGCCATTTCAATACTTCAATTCCGGATAGTGGCCATTCCCAATCACTAAAATTAAGATGAAAGAAGATTTTCTAATCCAGCAGAAGATGACCCCAATCCATCATTTAGAAGATGCAATGTTATTGGAAATAATTGATGAAAGCGAACGTTCTCAATCACCACAAGGCCACTGGTTTAGATTACGGAAAATATAGTTTCTCACAGTCCATCATGAGGGTAATCCCTATCCCAATCCCTTACAAATTTTGGTAGAATTGCAATCATCCAAATCAAAAATAATTATAAAGGGATTATTTTGGAAAAATTGATGTGAAACCTTTATAACCTTGAATAATAATGAGTAATTATGAAAAAAATAAACAAAACTTTTAAGCTAATATCACTTTCTCTATTATTATCTAGCAGCATAGTATCTGCTAGTGATGAATGGGAATTTTTCCCTGCTTTCAATGATGACTCCTGGGAAGCTGAAGCAGCACTTTCTGCTACAGTAGGTTATATGGATATCGGCAATAGTGTGGCGGGAGGGGGAATGACTTATGGTCTTCAGTTAGCTTTTAATTGCCCAGTGTTTACAATACCAGGTGATGATGTTGTTTTACAGCAGATTAACTTAAATTTTTATGATAACAATGATCTTGAGTTAACAACTTTAGAAATAAATCCACACTATTTCTGGAATGTCTCTGACAACATGAGATTTGGGGTAGGTCCTGGTTTAGGATATATCTGGACTGATAGCAAACATGGTAAAGATTCAGATTTATGGGCAGGTCAAGCAGGATTTGCTATTGAATATCGAAAAGATTCATTATACGCAAGCTTTGGCTCACGTTATCAATGGACTGAAAGTAAAACGATTGGCTATGAAAAAGATGAAGATATGGATAACTTACTAACTACTTTCAAAGTTGGTTACAATTTCTAATTTCACTTTTTAGGACAAAAAACTGTCAATTACAACAAACTCCTGGGGCGGGTAGAAACTAGCCTAACCTGCCTCATTAATTTTAAATAGTTTTATCAAACGGTTTAAAAATCAAGAATTTTATCCGCTAATCAGTCTTATGACCTGAATCAGCCATTCTTATCAAATAAGAATGATTCTCAAATTTCCAGTTAGCGGTAATTTCATATGATCAAAATATTATCGTTAGGTGCTTATTAAGGAGACAACGCTTTTGACTGTCCGATTTATGCTCATAGCAGACAGTCAAGCACGGCCACCTGAAAGTCTCTTCAAGTGAAAGTCATCGAGCAGTGTTTGACTGAGTTGCACAACATATCTACAGAGTATCAGCAGATTAAATCGTATGTTTTAGGATGTTTACTAATTTAGTAGAGTATTTAATGACTCAAAACTAGATATATACCTTAGTATTTGTATGGTTTCATCTGATTGTTTTAATTGCCATGTTATTTTATTGTTAGGTTCAAGCAATCAAAAATAAAATATATTAAAAAATGGCTTTGATCTTTTTTTTCACTGATGTGGATTACCAGAAATTTGCACTAATTGATTAATTGTGGCATACGTTTCCTGCTTAATTCACCAAAAAAGAAGTTAGGCAAATGCAAAATACTACTACAAAAAACAGTAAACCCCCCTTCAATTGCTACATGCTATGTGTCTCCCTAATCGGCTCGATAGTCATGTTGACACTCATTTTCCTATTCTATTTCATTGACTTGATCTCCACCGAAGTTGCGATATGGTCATCGGTGAGTGTGTTCTTTTTAGCAGCAATCTATGAAATGTTTTTAGTAACACTGTTTACATTACACTGGCTCAAAAGTTTCAATGAAAAGTCGAGTAGTTCTTCAATAAATCAAATCAACTAATTGCGACACAGAACTTGAACAAGAGCTTTTTTAAACGATCTATTTTCTTTTACAGCTATAATAGAAATTATCATTTTAAACCTCATGGCAATAAGCTTTTACATCATTGATAACAACAGGTATCAGTGATGTAAAAGCTAACAGTTACTATACGGTAAGTAATGAGTACTGGTAATTTAACAAAGATTCACATCATACTATCAGCTTGCAGTACTGGAACAGTGGATATGGTTCGATGGCTGCATAATTAGAAAACCTTCTAACTTTTATTATTGAATTTTTTTAAATTTCCGCTTTATGGAAAAACGTTTGTAAATGATATCTACTCTCGAATGGCAGAAAAAGGTGGCGAATCCTGCATTGACCGAAGGTCTGCTTACACCACATTGCAGACTGATCAACTACCAGCCTGTTATCAATCTGGCGATTAATTTTTACAGCTCAATGGTGATTTATTCGACTTTTTAAATAGCCGCTTTTTTCTCTGGATGATATTCAGAATAAAATCAGTCAATTAGTGCTAAGTACAAAATCCAGCGATTTTGACTGAGCTTTATACCTAATTAAAATTGTTGCTCAGGGATGTTTTGAGATAAAGGGTTTGTAAGGAAGGCTATATCATAATTTTTTAGAAAAGTTGTCAGTTCAAGTTTGAGTCAATACACTTAATAGGTGTTAATACAGATAGAATTGTTTGTTAAAAGTACTTTTACATATTTACAAAAAGTGTGACCTGGTGACTCTGCCCTACTCGATCAATTGCATTGATTTGATATTCACCACCTTTTTCAAAGGTATAACTCAGCACTGCACGAGTGGCTAGAGTATTAACTGCTTTACCATTTACAAACCAATAGAGTTCTCCTGCTCCACCTTGAGCTTGCAGATTAATCGTTAAATCATTATTAATGCCCTGTGGTTTTTTTATATGACTGCCATTGGCTATTGAGGTAATTTTCAGCTCATCGAAAATTGTTTGAAGATCTGGCTTTGCAGCCAGAACAGGAGGAATTGTATCATCCAGAATCCATGATAATTGTGTTTTTTTACAGAGAGCTGGATCAGTCTGTTGTGCGAGTTCGCCACTGGGCCAACAGATTGATTGTTGAGTCACCGATGTTGGACGTGAAATACGTTTGCTTTCTGATAGCTTAAAATCTGCTGACACTGATAAGTTCTGACTCACGGATTTTAATAGCGGCACGGCAGTTTGCGCACCATAATGACCGGGAACCGGTGTTCCATCCGGACGCCCCGTCCAGATACCAATGGTGTAATCTGCCGTCATACCAATCGCCCAGGCATCACGAAAGCCATAGCTGGTGCCTGTTTTCCAGGCCAGTAAAGAATTATTATGCATAGAATTTTGATTTATCATTGCTGAAAGCCTGTTCCTATAAGGAATTTTAGATAAAATGTCATGAATAATCCAGGCAGCTCCGGGTGACATAAGATAAGTTTCATTTATTTTGACATTTGCTGTTGTGCTATCTCTGGTGAATATAAGCTGCCCGGCTTTGCCGCCCCGTGAAAATGCACTATAAGCTGAAACCAGCTCTTCTAAACGAGTTCCTGCCCCACCCAGGATCATCGATAAATTAGGATGACTACCCACTGGCATTCTTAAACGTAAACCAGCGTTTTCTAATTTTGCATGGAAGTAACCGGGTCCCAGAAATTGCAAAACCTGAACAGCAGGAACATTTAAAGAACGCTGTAATGCCTCACTCATACTGACCATACCTGAAAAAGTCCGATTAAAATTTTCCGGCTTATAACCTGAAATATTAATCGCTTTGTCTATTAACATTGAATGCGAACTGATCAATCCCTGATCCAGCGCCATGGCATATAGAAAAGGTTTTAATGTTGAACCCGGTGAACGTATGGCACGAATCATATCAACCTGTCCATAACGTTGCTGGTCATGAAAATCAGCCGATGCAACATAAGCTTTCACTTCCATAGTGTGATGATTGACTACCAGGACTGCTGCTGAACTTTTTTTCGATAACTGCTGAGAATAGTCTTTTACTAATGATTCTAAATTCGCCTGAAGACTTACATCAATTGTAGTTTTCAGAGGTTTATCCTGTTGTACTTTATGTTTGAGCCGACGAGCTAATATGGGCGCCAGCATGGGACTGGCATTTAATTGAGGTACGACAATTTCCAGCTTGGCATCCTCAACTTCTTCTTTATTGATATAACCAAAACTGTGTAAACGATCCAGCACCTTATTTCTCGCCTTAGTGGCTCGCTGCGGGTGACGATCCGGTCTAAACCGGGTTGGCGATTGTGGCAAGACACTTAATAGAGCTGCTTCCGCCAGACTTAATTCTTTAGCACTCTTGCTTAAATAAGCAAAACTTGCAGCTTGTACACCTTCTATTGGCCCCCCAAATGGTGCTGAATTTAAATACATTGTGAGTATTTCTGCTTTGCTATAGTGCCACTCCAGCTGCAAAGCCCGAAAGACTTGTTTCAGTTTTCCAGCAATGGTTCGGCTGTGAGGGTCAATAATTCGAGCCACCTGCATGGTGAGCGTTGAGCCACCTGAAATAATTCGGCCATTAATAAAATTCTGCCCTGCTGCCCTGAGCATCGATAATGGATTCACACCCGGATGCAGCCAGAACCAGCGGTCTTCATAAGCCAGTAAAGTATCAATGTATCTTGGTGAAACATCCTTCATGCTCACCGGATAACGCCACACACCCTGCTTATCAGCAAATGCTCTCACGGGTGTACCATCCTGTGCCACAATCACTTTTGCAAACTGATCAGAGTCGTTTTGTGCAAACGGCAGCGGTAAAGGTACAGCCTGATCAAGTATTATAAATATGATAAAAACAATCAGAAAAAACTGAAAGGCGAAGCTACCTGTTAATAATACTTTTTTCATAAGAGTGAGTTCATAGTTATTAATAAAAACATACAGCCAACAATATCACATCTCATAATTTCTATTTAAAATAGTTTGCGGCTCGGGAGTATGGCCAATCGCACGGATATAAGGACGATACATATCTTCGGCATAAGGCGGCGGCACCTGATATTTACCGGGTGTCACTGCACGCAGCAGATAATATAATCGTTGTGTGCCATAGCTTTTTATATCGATGGCAGCGACATAACGATCATCACGCCATGCCTGGTACTTGATATCATTTGATGACATCTTATCAATCAGAGCATCAGAACCAATTCTGTAAGTGTCTAGTTTAATACTATGCTCAAGATTCTGATTTTCAATTTCAAACCCGGCGGGCAATAAATCCACCACCAGAGCATCCTGGATGCGATTTTTTGCCTGCAGTGACAGTTCAACAATCATTAATTCACCCACTGCAACCTGTTCCGGCAAAATAACTTCACCTTTGGTATTGTAATAGGTACGAGTAATATTAAAATGGCTGAAATCAGCTTCAGGCGCTTCTTTGGCATAGCCGCTGACTTCTAATTCAGCATAGAGCCGCTCACTGCTTAAGGACTTTAGTTCAATACCATGACTATCGCCGGCAAGAACAGCCTGGGTCATTTTTTGTTTAAAATCACCTTCATGAATGATTTTCTTTTCTTCCAGTGCGGTTAATATCAATGCCTGCCATTGTTTCTGGCCATTTTTCTTCAGTGCAACACCGGTCATAAATAAAGCATTACGCTCCTGGGTACTTAACCATTGACGTTTTGTTAATTCATCCTGTAACTTAATCAGTAATTGATCAATACCCTTATGGGAAGGCTGAAAATGAACCAAAACTTCCAGCATCAGACTAATATCTCTCAGAGCACTGCCATAATCGCCCAGATAGCTATTTGCTTCACGTTCGATTGACAATGATTCTGCAATCGCCTCAGCACCACGCCTGCGATCCCCCTGATGACTCAAAGCAATGCCAAGATGCATTAAGGGTAAGCCTGAACGGGCATCTTTGCTATGATAATCATAAAGTGTTCTCATGGTACCCAGTGGTGCCTGTCGTAAAGTTGACAGTACATACGCGGCATAGGACTTATAGGCCAGAGTTAAATGTTCCGGATACTGACTATAACGATAATTATATCCGGGTCTTGTAGAACG
>DAOVUK010000107.1 GCA_030632625.1 Gammaproteobacteria bacterium | reverse complement strand
GAATGAAATGATAGTTTAAGCATTTATAAACACAGGGAGTTAAATATTCTAATCGCCACTAATTATTGTTTCTTTGCTGATTTTATTTGATGGGATTTTCTGAAAGTGTTGCTGTGTATGGTGCCCAGGAGAAGACTTGAACTTCCACGCCCCGAAGAGCACTAGCACCTGAAGCTAGCGTGTCTACCAATTTCACCACCTGGGCATATAATCTATGGTGAACGCTTCTTTGTGTGACTGCAATCTGCGCTACCATGGTTAGATGGGAGCCGAAAGTATACTCCTTTTTTCTTAAAAATGCTCCCTTTTACGTACTATAAGTGCCTTTTTTTACAAGTCTTTGAATCACAACTTTTTATAACTAATTTAACGCTTAAATATTTTTAATAAACAACGCATTGTATGTATAATATCAAATTCGCTTTAATATAAGCATGATTAAAGATATTGCAAGTAAATCCCCTTTATCCCGGTCAATATTAAATGATTCATTTTTACGTTGTTTGGTAAGGTGTAAATTTCCTCTCGTGAATAATTACAAATGGCATTTAGTCATTATTACTTTTTCTCTGCTTTGCGCGTCTGCTGTTTTCATCCTCTATGATGAGGATAAATCTTTTCTTAATGAACAAACCAAATTACAGATTAGCGAACTAAAACGCCTGAGTCTCAATGAAAGCACCTCCCGACTCACCAATGACCCACAAGAACAAACCCGCAGGAGTAAAATTCTTTTTCTGATTCAATCCCTTGAAGATCAGGCCAAAGAAGCCAGTCAGCTGGCTGGCATGCAGCTCAATACACGACAAAGGCTGATAACCGTTATTATTTTGCTTGTTTTCCTCTATTTAAGCTATGTCCTGTTAAGAGTATTAAATACATCAAAACAAATTGAACATGCTAATTCACGAATTAAATCTGAAATCAGCAAAATTCAAACCACTTTTGCCTCAATTGGTGATGCGGTGATCACCACAAACCACAACGGCCTGATTGATTATATGAATAAATCAGCTCAGGATCTGAGCAATTATTACCTCGGAGAAAATACTAAGACCCCAATTCATATTGTCTTTAAAGTTTTTAATGAGCATAATTTTTTACTCGACAGTCCTGTGGAAAAAGCTATTCAGGAAAAGCGCGTCATAAAGGGTAAACATAATATTTTCTTACAGCGCCGGGGAGGTGAAAAGCTCCCTATTATCTACACGATTGCACCAATCCATGATTCAGAGGCCAATATTATTGGTACCATCATCATTTTTCATGATACCAGTGAAACTCATAAACTGACCAAAGCACTCTCATGGCAGGCCACTCATGATGCTTTAACCCGATTACCCAACCGGATATTACTCAAAGATCAGTTAGAATTATCGCTCGAAGCAGCTAAACAAAATCAAACACTGCTGACTCTGTTTTTTATTGATCTTGACGATTTTAAACCCGTTAATGATGAATATGGTCATGCTCAGGGAGATAAAGTCCTGAAAGTCATTGCCCAACGCCTGCTTAGCATCATCCGTAATGATGATATGGTTGCCCGTCTGGGTGGTGATGAATTTGTTATAACCCTGCTTTCATTCAGCTGTTTTGATGAAATTATCAATGCTCTGGAACGGGTTATGAATACCATTGCCCAGCCAATTCCTGTCGGCAGTGCCAATGTTATCCTCAGTGCCAGTATTGGTGTGAGTATTTTTCCGGATGACAATTCTGACGCAGATACCTTATTACGACATGCTGATCAGGCCATGTATATCGCCAAACAGAGAGGCCGCAATCAATATCATTTTTTTGATGTCGAGTCTAATCATGCCATCACGAAAAATGAAATGCTGCGCCAGCGTCTTGAACAGGCATTAGACAATGATGAATTTTTCCTGGTCTACCAGCCTAAAGTGAATATGCGAACAGGCAATATTTATGGTTTTGAGGCATTGATCCGTTGGAATCATCCTGATGAAGGCATTATTTTACCTGGAAAATTTATACCCATTTGTGAAGACAGCAATCTGATTGTGCGTATCGGTGACTGGGTTTTTGCCAGAGCCCTTGAACAATTACGTCAGTGGCTGAAATTGGGTTTTAATTTTCGCATAGCGATTAATATCGCACCCAGACAATTCCAGAACCCGAAATTTATTAAAAAACTGGACCAATTACTATCAGACTTCCCTGATATTCCAGCTCATTATATTGAGTTAGAGGTGCTGGAATCAGCTGCCCTTCAGGATACCGGAGTGGTCAGTGAAATCATAAGAGCCTGTCATCAGCGTAATATCAGCATCGCTCTGGATGATTTCGGCACTGGTTATGCTTCACTTTCCTATCTGAAACACCTGCCCGCAAATCAACTCAAAATTGATAAATCCTTTATTCTTGATATGCTCGATAATGAAAATGACCGTGCTATTGTAGAAGGCATTATTAGTCTGGCGGGTATTTTTAAACGTCAGGTGATTGCCGAAGGTGTAGAGACCAGAGAACATGGTGTCATGTTGTTACGTCTGGGATGTGATATGGCTCAGGGTTATGGCATTTCAAAACCATTAAACACCGAAGATGTTTTAGCATGGGCAAAAACATGGCTTCCCGATCCGAACTGGTTATTATGGTCAGAGACCCCATGGGAAATTTCAGACTTTCCATTACTTGTTGCTCATAGTGATCACATCGCTGGTATCAATAATCTGATAAAATCAGTTTATCATTATCAGGATAATAACTCAGAGCTTTTTGATTTATTAGCCTATCGTAAATGTCGTCTGGGCAGATGGTATTACCATACCGGCAAGAAAAAATATGAACACTTAAACAGCTATAAGGCATTAGAACAACCGCACCGTGAGGCTCATGAGACTGGCAAAAAAATATTGCAATTATGTGCCGCTTCCAGGCAGGCTGAAGCAATAGAATTAATACCCGAACTCATCCGGACCCGAGACAATTTACTCGCTATATTGAATAATTTACAACAGGAAATACTGGCCCAGAAGACATAAAGAGTAGAGCAGCGTCTCTGTCATGAACTATTTCAGATTTAACTTAAAGCTCTGGCTTTCATATAACCCTGCTCACTGACACGACTCCATTGAATGACATTATTTTTAAACTCAACAAAAGACTGGTGAATTTTCTTTGACAGCGCATCGTGCTCACCGACTTTTGCCACCACATCATTTGACAGTGCATGCAGCTTCTTAATCACATCATCCGGGTATTGACGCATTTCTACTTTATGTTTGCTGATCAGTGTTTGTAGTGCCTGGTTATTTTTCGCCGTATAATCCGCCAGCATATCCTGATTGGCAACACGACAGGCAGCACGAACGATTATCTGCAAATCTTCAGGCAGTTCATTAAAAGCATCTTTATTGATCATGGCTTCCATCGTAGAACCGGGCTCATGCCAACCAGGGTGATAGTAAAATTTAGCCACTTTATATAAGCCAAAGGCCATATCATTATAAGGACCCACCCATTCTGTCGCATCAATGGCACCAGACTGCATAGAAGTATAGATTTCACCGCCCGGCAGGGTAACAGGAGTGCCTCCAGCCTGTTTCAGCACTTCACCACCCAGACCGGGGATACGCATTTTCAGACCTTTAAGATCATCCACGCTATTGATTTCTTTATTAAACCAGCCGCCCATCTGAACACCAGTATTACCGGCAGCATTGGGTATCAGGTTAAACTTGTCATACAATTCTTCCCACAGCTGCATGCCTCCGCCATGATAGAGCCAGCCATTCATTTCCTGTGCTGTCAGGCCAAAAGGAACTGAGGTAAAAAATTGTGTTGCCGGATGCTTACCTTTCCAGTAATAAGCACCACTATGACCCATTTGCGCAGTCCCTCTGGAAACCGCATCAAAGACTTCAAGCGCTGGAACAATTTCATTGGCCCCATAGACTTTTACTTTCAGGCGGCCGCCGCTCATCTCATTAATGGTCTTAGCCAGAAAATTAGCCCCCGTTCCCAGACCTGGAAAATTCTTTGGCCAGGATGTCACCATTTTCCATTTGATGGTTTTAGCGGCAGAGGCGCTATTAATTCCACCCACCATTCCGGCAGTGGCAACAGAGCCTGCACCCACGCCTTTGATAAAATCACGTCTTTTCATTTGCTTTCCTTTAAGTGACTAAATTCGCTACCTTCAACATCAGCCAGCGTGTGCCATAGTTGTCAAAACTGACCTGAACTCTTGCTCTGGCACCACTGCCTTCAACATCCACAACAATGCCTTCGCCAAACTTTTTGTGACTGACACTCTGACCAATATAAACATCATCGTCTTCAGCTGCAGCAAAAGAAGAACCTGACGGTGTATTTCGACTGAAATTATTTTGCCCGGCCCTGACCTGTGAGACCAGCGAGGCAGGTATCTCGGATAGAAACTGAGAAGCATAACTCAGTTCACTACGGCCATAAATGGTTCGGCTTTCAGCATGGGTCAAATGCAGCTGTTGTCTGGCCCGGGTAATGCCAACGTAACAAAGACGCCGTTCTTCTTCAAGTCTGCCGCCGACATAATCCTGTATGGCATTTTTATGCGGAAACAGCCCCTGTTCCAGACCACTGAGGAAAACCAGTTCAAATTCAAGTCCCTTGGCACTGTGTAAAGTCATCAATTGTACGCAATCTTGCCATTCATCAGCCTGTCCTTCGCCTGCTTCAAGCGCAGCATGAGCCAGAAATTCTGCCATTGGATTCATGGCCTGCAACTCTTCACCAGAGCTGCTGCTTGCTTCATCTTTTGCTTCAAGCATTGCATCCAGCAAGGGATCACCTTCATCATCAAAGCGTTTTGCCGCATTAACCAGTTCATCCAGGTTTTCTACTTTTGCCTGGGCACGCTCGCTATTTTCTTTACCATGAAATTCTTTAAGCAATGAAATCTCAACAATATGAGAGACCTGTTCGGCTAAACTGAGATCCTCATCCGCATTGACTTGCAGCTCTTCAATCAAGTCTATAAATTTTTGTACCGAAGCTGCGGCACGGGCAGATAGCGTTTTATCAGCAATCAGCTCCTGAGCTGTCTGCCATAAATTCTGCTGTTTCTCTTTTGCTGCCTGACGAATAATATCCACTGTTCTCTGACCAATCCCCCGGGTCGGGGTATTGATGATTCGTTCCAGTGCGGCATCATCCTGCCGATTGGCAATCAATCTCATATAAGCCAGCGCATCTTTTATTTCCGCACGATCATAAAAACGTAAACCGCCATACACACGGTAGGGCACGCCACGTTTGACCAGCTCATATTCGTGTGGTTGTGACTGGGCATTGGAACGATATAAGATAGCCACATCACTGCGTTTGCCGCCATTATCAATCCATTTTTCAATTTGCCCGCAAACATAAGCCGCTTCATCTATTTCATTAAAGGCTTTATAAATTTGTAATAATTCACCTTCACTGTCATCAGTCCACAGCACTTTACCCAGCCGTTCACTATTATTGGCAATCACTGAGTTAGCGGCTTCAAGTATATTACCAGTGGAACGATAATTTTGCTCCAGGCGAACAGTCTCGGAAGTACCTGCTTTGAAGTCATGAGTAAACTCACGAATATGCTCAATTTTTGCACCTCGCCAGCCATAAATGGACTGATCATCATCACCGACAACAAAGGTATTTATATGCGTCGTCGGGAGATTATTGCCACTGAGCACTTTTAACCAGGCGTATTGAATGGTATTGGTATCCTGAAACTCATCCACCAGAATGTGACTAAAACGCTGCTGGTAGTGCTTGAGTATATGCGCTTGATGCAGCCAGAGTTCATGTGCCCGCAGCAGCAGCTCAGCAAAGTCGACCATGCCGGTTCTCTGACAGAGTTCTTCATATTGAAGATACACATCAAGCATAAACTCACGATTATGGAACTCTCTGACATTTAATTGAGCGACCCGAAGGCCATTATCTTTACATTCATTGATAAACCACTGCACTTCACGGGGCGGGTGTTTTTTATCATCAATACCCATTTCTTTCATGATGCGTTTAACCAGACGCAGTTGATCATCACTATCAATGATCTGAAAATTTTCAACTAACTTAGCATCTTTCCAGTGGGCACGCAGTAAACGATGTGCCAGACCATGAAAAGTACCCACCCACATATTCCGGGTGGGTGTTTTTAACAGGTTTTCAATTCGAAAACGCATCTCTCCAGCGGCTTTATTGGTAAACGTCACTGCCATAATGCTATAGGGTGAAACATTTTCAACTTGCACCAGCCAGGCAATACGATGTACCAGTACCCGGGTTTTACCGCTGCCGGCACCGGCTAAAACCAGCGTGTTTTGTGCTTCTGAACAAACCGCCTGACGCTGTGCTTTATTCAGCGGATCAATTATTTGGGAGATATCCATGTTTTGGTTTTAAGTGTTAAGTGTTAAGTGTTAAGTGTTAAGTGTTAAGTCGATTATAAGGCTGTGATAATTATTGTGCAATATTCAATCTTTGTTTATTCTGGCATGGCATCCTGAGTAATCAGCACATCAACGCCATTCATTGCTTCTATTTGTGCGACAGGGATAGCTTCACCTTGCTGCCACTGCTGTACGGCTGTTTTTTTACCACTGCCGGTCACCAGAATCATGACTTGCTCACTGCGGGCTAATGTTTGTTTACTTAATGTCACTCGTTCTGATGGTGCTTTTGGCGAGTCATAGACGGCATGAGTGAGTTCATTTTCATTGTGCTGATGACCTGGAAATAAACTGGCGGTATGGCCATCTTCACCCATACCAAGCAGAGTCAGATCAAATGGTAAGAATGGTTTAATCACTTCAGCATAATCACCAGCACCTTGTTCAGGACCAAGTTCTGCTTTGATTGGATGAAAATTAGTGTCCAGAAATTCAGCCGGCAGGTTAATTTTATCCAGCCATGCTTGTTTGATCATTACACTGTTTCGCTCAGGATCATCAATCGCCAGACAGCGTTCATCACCAATAAACAGATGCCACTTTGACCATTCCTGATGCTGCTCTGACAGCAGTTCATAAATTCTTCCGGGCGTAGTACCACCTGCCAGAACCAGTTTAAAAACGCCTCGATGCGAAATGGCTTCCTGTGCTTTGACTAAAATTCGATGCAGCGCTGAATGGGCAACGGTTTCGGCATTATTCAACACATGCCAGGTTATTTCTTGGGTCATTTATTGTGATCTGCTTAGTGTTAATTATTTTCCGCATAAAGTGCAGGCCCATATAAAGCCGTTTTATCATTCATAATGACTTTTACCGGCATGGCCTTTAGCAAATGCTGCATTCGGCCTTTGTCACAAAAAGCCTGCATAAATTCGCCTGATTGTAACTTATTTATAATTTTTGGTGCAATGCCGCCGCCAAGATAAACACCACCTTTAGACATGATTTTTAATGCCTGATTGCCTGCTTCTACACCATAAAGATGCACAAACCAGTCAAGCGCCCGGACACAGAGCTTATCTTTAGCCTGCAGAGCAGCATTGGAAATGGCAGCTGCAGCATCGTTTAACATCTGCCGGGCGAGCCATGACGGTGGTTGACTGTCATCTTCATAACATAAAAACTGGTATAAATTTTCCAGCCCCATGCCGGAGACAATTCTCTCCCAGCTGACATGACCATTATATTTTTTACTTAGAAACTGATGCAGACGGTATTCTTCTTCTGTGCCGGGGCTGAAATCAGTATGGCCACCTTCTGAGGCAAAAGGCAGGTGCTGCTGACCCGTCCAGAACATACCGGCTTCACCCAGGCCGGTACCCGCGGCAATAATGGATACATTGCCGGAAACCTGCTGTTGCGCAAACTTATCTGCTGCTAAAGTGTCACCCTCATTTAAAACCACAAAATCACTTTCATCCAGACAGGTAATACCCCAGGCATTGGCTTCCAGATCGTTCAACAGGTTCACTGACTGCCAGCCAAATTGCCGCTGAATCTGAGCGGCATCCACAATCCAGGGCAGGTTGGTCACTTCACAATAATTATTATTCACCGGGCCGGCAACCCCGAAACAGGCTGAAGCAATGCTTAATCCCGGCTGGCTGAGCTGCAGCTGTGATAATTTTTGCTGCGCAAGAAAATCTTCAATAATTTCTTCCAGTGACTGATATTCACCGGAGGCATAGCTTAATTCAAATAAAGAGCTTACCTGCTGCCCCCTTTTCTGCAGAGAGTTAACCTCAAAAATCCCCAGATTTGTTTTAGTGCCGCCAATATCACCTGCCAGAACTTTCATCGCTTATTTTTATTCCCATATTTATATCTGTATTTATAACTGTATTTACAAGCATGCCACTTTATTCCATTTTTAAGTTAATTAGAAGCAATCAACATGAACAGCATTTAGAGTGTTTATGCTGAGTAAGGCAGCAGGCAAGTTTGTCCATTGCAATCCATTCGCTGAACACTCTATCAATTCCTTGACTCTTTTTCTTTCTATTCCATATAATGGGACTGATCAAATATGCTTTACAATGCCCACCCTACAAAAAATGTAAAGAAAAATTCTTAATTTTGATCTGTCCGGGACTGACCAAACTGCTTTACACTTTACATTCATGTTCTTT
>DAOVUK010000227.1 GCA_030632625.1 Gammaproteobacteria bacterium | reverse complement strand
GGGATGATAACCATATAGTTGAACTTGAATTTATCAACTACAGCTGAAGTCACAGCATACCGCCATTAATTGAAATAACCTGGCCGGAAATATAAGCGGCTTCATCTGATGCAAGAAAGCTCACCAGAGAGGCCACTTCAGCGGCTTCACCAGCCCGCTGCATGGGCACCATCTGGCGGATTTTCTCTGCGGGAAAACTGTCTTCACTCATGGCTGTTTTAATAATTCCCGGTGCCACGACATTGGCAGTGATACCGCGTGAAGCCAGTTCAAGCGAAAGGGATTTGCAGGCACCGCTTAAGCCGGCTTTGGCTGCGGCATAATTAGCCTGTCCGCGATTGCCGGTGATTCCGGCAATGGAACTGATGGCAATGACGCGGCCCCAGCGGGTTTTCATCATAGGCAGCATCATTGGCCGGGTGATATTAAAAAAACCATGCAGGGAAACATCAATGACAGCATCCCACTGAGCTTTGCTCATGCCGGCCAGAGGTGCATCCTGATGGATACCGGCGCTATGTACCAGGATCTGCACAGGATGGGCCTGCATCAGCTCAGTGATTTTACTGGAGGTTTGCTCAAAATCAGTCAGATCAAATTGTATCGCATGGGCAGAGCCGCCCTGTTCGATAATTGTATCGACCAGAGTTTGGGCTTTTTTTAAATTCTGATTGGCGTGGATAATGACATGGTGGCCATCCTCTGCCAGGCGCTGACAAATAGCCTGACCAATTTCACCGCTGCCGCCTGTTACTAGAGCGTGCTTCATACGTAATCGTTAAGTTATCTGGAGGTCTGAGTTAAAAAAACAGTTATTTTACCTGAAATCAGGGATTGCTGCCCACAGCTTATGTGAAACTGATAAGTAAAGCCATTGTCATTACTCATTAATAGTTCCACTTCAATGAGCAAAGGTGTTTTTGTTTCTGGCAATTGGGGGACTTTTATCTCAATATTACGTACGCTGGCAATATAACCTGCCTGCGGTGTATCAGATAATAGTGAACCATGCACTGCCATTGCCTGAGCAGCATATTCAATGCCATTGACCGTGGCGATTTTACCATTGAGGCGTAGAGGATTATCAATATCCAGATGACTATTCGCCAGGGCTGTTAATGAGTACTCATCTGTTTGAATCACTTCATGCAGTAAACACATGTTCCCGGAATGAGGCAGCCGTGACTCAATTTCATTGTGCTTAAGTGATGTCTGAAGCATATTTTAATGGACTCACCAGAATACTCATACCCTGCTCAAAATAAGGCAGAGTAATTGTTTCTGCTTGTTGTTCTGCTTTTAATTGAGCAACAACATCCAGTAAAGGCAATACCATGGCCTGAGGATTAGATAAGCGCAATTGTTCCAGCGTATCGTCTGACATGCGGCTCATTGATTTAGTGCCGTTGCCTAATGTAAGTTCTAATTTAGCAAGAGCATTATCTGCTGATAGACTCAATCTCAATGCACAGGAAAATTCCTCTGTAATATTGAATTCAGGATAAAATGGAACTGGTGATATCTCATCATAACAAACCAGCAGGCAATCCCGGTGCTGCTTATTGTCACCGGCATTTAATTGCACAGCCGCTTCAAGCAGGCCGGCAGCAAGACTGTCTGTATAAGCGGTAATGCTGGTGCTGGGTGTTTGTGACTGTGTGGCAATGGACCAGTAACCAGCGGGTGCATTGTGTACTGAATTATGAAAACGAGTGGGTGAAACGGGGTGTCCATCCATGTCTAATGCCAGGCTAATTTGATTAAATGTCGTTAAGTCGCCATTACTGCTGGAAAAAATTTGCAGACATTGATTGAGCTCTTCTGCTTTACCTATCTGCTGTGCGGCAGATAAGGCCAGTTGCGTTACTCTGGTGGCTCGCCTGCGTTCATTGGCCGGCAGCAGTGTTTCAAGTTTTTTTGCCACCGGGCGCAATACATAGGGTTCTTCAATACGAAATAGTTTTTCAGCTTCATGCCAGTTATTTATGCCTGGTGCTGTGATACCAATGGCTTTTATATAGAGACTTAACATGACTGATCAGCAAAAATAAGACAGCAGTTATTGCCGCCAAAGCCAAAGGAATTACTGGCAACTATATGTACTTCTGACTGCTGCGGCTCTAACAGAACTGATTGTGTAAAAGCGGGATCAGGCGATAGAGTGTTAAGGCTTTGAGGCATAAAATTATGCTGAATACACAGAGCGCTATAAATGGCTTCAACACCACCGGCAGCGCCCAGTGTATGTCCGGTCCAGCCTTTGGTTGAACTGCAGGATACGGGTTTAACTCTGGGTTTCAAGCGGGGTTTAAATGGGGCTTTAAATCGGGGCTTAGACTCTGATTTAGCCAAGCTGCTGGAAAAGATCTGTGTCAGAGCTTTGTCCTCCATTTGATCATTCACCAGTGTAGCGGTGCCATGTAAATTAACATAGTCAATGCCTGATGCAGTAACTGAGGCGCTTTTCATTGCCTGCTGCATGGCCTGAAATGCCCCCCGGCCTTGCGGATGAGGTGAGGACATATGATAAGCATCAGAACTTTCACCATAACCTCGCAGGTAAACAGGTGATTGAGGAGTGAGTGCATTTTCAGCTTTTTCCAGCAGAATAAAAGCCGCGCCTTCACCAATGGATAAACCACTGCGGTTTTCATCCGCTGGGCGGCAAATATCCTGAGCCAGCAGTTCCAGAGAATTAAAGCCGTACAGTGTGGTCAGACACAGACTGTCAACCCCCCCGACAATGGCTGCATCGCAGAGGCCAAGTTCAATATAACGGGCAGCACTGGCAAATACTTTGGCGCTGGAGGAGCAAGCGGTAGAGATAACCTGGGTCGGGCCCTTGAGCTGATACAGCTGGCGTACAAATTCGGCAAGAGAAAAACTATTGTGCTGTTCTATCAGATGAGTTGTGTCAGGCAGTTTGCCTGTAGCGCGAAAGACATCAGTTTGATAAGCCAGTTCGGTACTGAGGATGCCGGATGTGGAAGTCCCCAGGAAGATGCCCAATCGATCCGCACCATAGTGTTGTTTTGCCTGCTTAACCGCAACGTTAAAATTGTCCTGCTGTAAGGCCAGCCAGGCCAGCTGATTATTACGGCATTGATAATTTTTTAAAGTGTCTGGTAATATCTGTTCTTCAATGCCCTGGACACGACCAATCCAGGTGTCCAGTTCGACATCCAGAAAATTATTATGCTGTAATCCGCTGATACCATTTTTCAGAGCATCGAGATTGGCCTGATTGCCACAGCCGGCGGCAGTGGTGACAGTAAAATGGGATAATAATAATGGCGAAGAAGAAATTACGTTTTAGTCCTATTGTCTTTGTTGTTAAGATTTGTCTGCCTCTGTTTACTAAGAGGTACGGCACGTGCTAATAAAAATGCATAGAGAGCACCCAGAGACGCTGTCAAACCAATGGCTTTGAGTACGGGTAATTCAGACAGACTCAGTGCACCAAACATAATTAATGTTGAAATCAAACAAATTATAACAGAAACCTGAGCAACTTCTGGTGATTGTGTGATTTCATTTGACTGTCGCCTGGGGAGCTGCATAAAAATACTATAGTCAATCCCCAGGCCAATCACCAGCAGTAGTGTTACCAGATGGAAAATCGACAGACTATAACCCATTAGCAGTAAACTGGCTATGCTCAGGATAACCGCAGCACTAAAAGGCCAGACCAGTGCAAAAAGCTCAGAAAATTTTCGATTTTGCGAGAATAATACTGCCAGGATCAGTATTGAGCCTGACAGGAACCACAGCAGTGCATCATTTCGATAGTTGCTTAACATGGTTTCTGTTTGTGTTTTTACATCAAGTAAGCGGACAGAAAAGTTAAGCTGCTGATTAAGCTTTGCAATGGGCAGTGCCTGACGCACACCCTGCAGGGGGATAATAGCAGTCCATTTTTTAGTGCTTTGAGAATCATCTTTGTGCTGCTTTTTATTTACCTGAAAAAGCAGTACTTTTATTTTGTCTGTTATCAAGTCACTTGTTTTATTGAGCACAGCATCATTTAAAACAGATTGAGCAATTAATGGCGGCATCTGTTTACTATTATCAATAGTATCTATAAACGGTGAAAATGCGTCCACAGACAGGGGGCTGTTTTTCAGCACTATTTCCAGACGTGATTTTAATTCACCCGCCTCAGGTAGTTTCGCCTGCTGTTCATGCTGATATTTAATACTGGGTAGATAATGACTGGCAATATCATAACCAGAAATAATCCCCTGCTGTTTGAGCGCCTCTAATGGCGGTTTTAGCAATTCAGAATGTTGTAAGACTTGTTCAACAGTGGCAGCTTGTACTATTAATGCATAACGTAATTCAGGTAAACCCATGGCTTTACGTAACTCAAAGTCCTGCTTTTTTTGCTGTTGTGGAATCGGGCTCATAGCGGATAAATCATTTTGCCATAAGGTTGTTTGCTGAAAGCTTATATAAAACAGAGCGATAATAGGGAGAAAGATTGATAAAGGATATATAAATTTAGGTAGTGGAAAATTAACCAGAAAGAGTAACGTATTAAACGCATCGTTATTAATGTTTTTTTCACTATTTTTCGTAGTAACGACAGGAATAACAGGCAGTAAAAAGCGAGTGACCATAGCAGCAGCTAAAAGGCCGCTGATGGCAAACAGACCAAGCTGGCGCAAACCGGAAAAATCAGACAGGGTAATAGCTGAAAAACCAATCAGAGTAGTAATCAGTCCCAGGCGGAGTAATGGCCAGATAGATTGCATGATAAGCGCTTGTGATGGCTGCTCTTCTCTGGCAGAAAAAAGCGGGGAGGAAAAAAGAATATGACTATAAAGATGCACCGGATAATCAACAGCAATACCAATAATAGTGATGCCAAAAGCAATGGTGATACCATGAATAAAACCATCAATCAGCATGACCGTTGTCATGCCGGTTAAAATAGCAAAACCAAGAGGCAGACTCACTAATATAATAATTTTCAGAGAGCGAAAAAACCAGTAGAGAAAGGCCATTAAGGTGAAAGAGGCAATAAGAGATATGGTTTTTATTTGGCTGCTGATGGCTTTTTTAGATGCCAGTGCGAATACCGGGGCACCGGTTAAAACATAGCTTATAGTCGGATCTTTTTCAATAAGGCGATCAATATTTTCAGTAATTGCTGCAATGTTTTTTTTCTGTTGTTTCAGGTCATAGGCATCGGCACGGGTTTTTACAAACAGCAGAGTTTGTCTGCCCTGTTTATCAAACCAGACGCCATGGTGTTTTTGTAATTGCTGTGGGTGCCATTGCTTAAGCAAACTGAGCCAGATCATTTGCGGATCTTCCGCAAACAGTTTTTGCTCAAGCGGACCAGGTATGAGTTGCAATTGTGCCAATAATAGCGCAAAACTTTTTTGTAGACTATTGTTGGAAAAGTTGTGTTCAGCTTGAGACTGTAATAAATAGCGATAATGATAATAAGGTTCAATAACTAATTCAGCCAGCGACGCACTGCCATTTTGAACTGATATAAATTGCTCATTATTTTTTAACTCAGCCGTTAATTGTTGATTGATTTCAGCGAGACGCTTTGATGAAAAAGTTGATGGGATTGATGTTTTATCTGAAAAAGCAATCAGTATTATTTTACCCGCTTCACCTTGCGTCAGCTGATGTTTCATGATGCTGTCAACAGCAGTTTGATCTTCAGGAAGAAAAAAACTGATATCGGAACGAACATCTAATGCACTGGATAAAAACAAAATCATGATCAGACACAAAGCTATCCAGAGTGAAATAACATATTGACAACGATAAGATGAAGTGGCATATGATTTCATTATTAAATTGAATATACTGTGTTATTACAAACTGTCATGTCCAGATGCTTCTTGTTTAAATACTTCTTGTTTAAAAACTTCTTGTCTAAATAAGAGCTCTGAACGCTCACCGCCAAAGCCGGTCATTGTTATTTTTGTTATGCGCTGCTTATGAAAAATAATTTCAATCTGTTTATTGATATTACCCTGCTGCAGACTAGTCTGTGTGAATGGATCGGCAATAACTGATTTTAATACCAGATTGATGTGTTCATCTGCTAATGATTTAATTTCATATCGAT
>DAOVUK010000141.1 GCA_030632625.1 Gammaproteobacteria bacterium | reverse complement strand
ATATTCGTTACTATGGCACTTACTTTCTTCATATTTGAAAGAAAATGGCAGTTTTTCGATTTCTGGCATTAGTTTTGTAAATACACTGAACTACTGCTTGGGGACGTTATGTTAAGCTTAACATAACTGGCTGGTACACATAGGTCATTTGCCGTTATTCTAATATTTTTTAAAACTAATTTCGTTCCCAAATATTCCTTGCAACAGAAAATATTTACTCCATTAATTTTAGTTTCTAACTTTATTACTCTCTGACATCTGCTCGGTAAGTGAAAAATATCCTGTTCAGTCCATAGGAATTTCCTTTTTGCTGCGAATTTTCCATTCACCGGCAATATGCTGACAGCTTTGATTATCCTGATATTCCAGAAAGACGGGCTGTGCATGAAACATACTGAGTTGTGAAATTTGTTCAAATTCTAATATATTAAGATGATAGGCTGCATGGCGAAATGATGCACCATGGCCAACAAAAATTTTTAAAGTATCCTGATTGATTTGTGGTTTTAATTGACTCAGGCTTTGTTGAATGTGTTTTGCGACACGTTGTCCGGCACTTATTAACGATTCAGCCCCTTGAAAAGGTAAACAATAATGACTGCTGGACTTCCAGTTTTTCGGCGGTATTTCAAATCGCGGATCATCGTATAAAATTGTTTCTATTTGCTTAATAGTCAGATTGGCGACACTACCTACACTGCGCTCAGATAAATCATTATGACTTTCGAGATAAAGAGTTTGTGATGTTTCTGCCTGCATTTTTAGTTGAATTTCTAAAGCTGTCTGCCATGCTCTGAGTAAAGTCGAGCAGTTGACAACAGGGTGTATTGCCACTGAGTTTTCCTGACAATAATTATGGATTATTTCAGCGCCTGTTTTTGCCTGCTGCTGACCATCAGCAGAGAGAGCAAACGGCTGCAAAGCACTGGGGACATTTGCTAATTGCTTATAATCACCATGGCGTAGAAAAGCAGCAATCAGACGGGGCATTATTTGAGCTGCTGCTGTAATTGATCGAATAAAGGTATCAATGCAGCCTGTTTAACCATCTTTTTTGCTGCACCAATGCTGACCCACTGGCGTCTTCTGTAACTTTCATGCCATTGGCTTTTAGGTAGAATATGATTGACCTGCATAGAAAATACTTCAACAGTGCATTGAGCTTTCCATTTGTCGTAAGTATAACAGCCTAATTTTTTATTATTGCTTATACCCTCAATACCAGCTTCTTCCAACGCTTCTTTTTCAGCAGATTGTACGGCAGTTAATCCAGGTTCGATTATCCCCTTAGGCACAATCCAGTGCTTGTTACTGCTTGAACTGATCAATAAGATCTCAAGCTGTTCATCAGCGATCCGATAAGGAATAATGGCAGACTGAGAATAATAATACGTAGGTCGGATTCGGTATTCTATGCCGTCAGATGTGGGGAAGGGGAATTTCTTTGGTAAAAAAGCCGGACGAGTGATCGAGTACAATATGGCTTTGCCTGCTTTGAGGCTATGCCATGGCTGTGTAATTTTTAGATAAGCCAATGTCGCAGTAGGCAATATTTTACCATCATCAGGCACAGTGACTTTTTTGGCCAGATAGACTAATAAATCTTCCAGACCGGGATTATGTCCTACCAGCAGTACACGTTTTACCGTGTCAGGAAGTTCGGATAAAATCGCCAGTAAATCATTCAGGCCGGCTTCATAAATACGTTCATTAGTCTGAATAATACTGGTGTCATGGCCCATTGATTTACAGGCTTTCTCTGCTGTAGTGTTGGCTCTTTCTGCTGGAGAAGTAATAATAATATCGGGCTGCAAATTTTGTTCTGCCAGCCAGTTGCCTATTTTCTGAGCGCTGCGTTTACCCCGATCTTTTAAGGGGCGATCAAAATCAGTGTCGCCAGTGCTCCAGTCAGACTTGCCATGTCTGAGGATTAATAATTCTCTGGACTTTTGAGATTGTTTGTCTGCTTTCTTCATGATCCCGGTTCTTTATATTGGATTTTAAGAGAAGAGCTGTTCATAACACAGTTGACTCAAAGCCTGGAAATCCACCTGGCCGGTGGCTTCATAAACCTGAATATCCTGAAAAGCATCCAGATAACTTTGTTCGTTCAAAGGAGTATTGTGCTGATATAAATCGCCGTTACTGTATTGATAAAAAGGCCCGGGTGATTTCATAATAGTGCCTAATAAATCTCTGCGCTGATTAAGATCTACTTTTTCCAGGCTAAGCTTTTCCCCGCTGTTATGTTTCCAGTGTAAAACCAGGAAGTTTTTTATCCTGCCCTGGTACTGAATTTTATCGGGGCCAAAGGTTTCATCAATAAAAACATCGTATTTTTCTTCCAGTTCCCAAAGCTGTTCAGGTGGAAGCTGTAAGAGTTCTTCTCGTCGTTGTTCACTGATAAGGCTCTGCAGCTTTGGGTTATAAATAATGGTCCCGGGATTAATTCGCGGCAGCTTGGGCACACCAATTGCCTGCGTGTCATGAGCATCTCTTTGTATAAAAAGACGATCGTTTGAGACAAAGCGACTACCGGAACGAGCGAGCATATGCAGCATCAGGGTGGATTTTCCACCGCCTGAGAAACCAGCCATTCCCAAAACCTGATCATTATAGATTAAACCCGCAGCATGGCAGGTTATGCCGTTGTGATTATTAATCGTTGTCATATATTGAGCAATTAGAAAATTAACAATCTGGTTTTTATTTTTTAGACATTCGCCTGCTGCAATCAGCTGCGTTTGGCTTTGTAAAAAAATCATGCCGGTACGCACTTTTTTCAGGATACGCGCACCGGGAATATCATAAATGGCATCTTTACGGGCTTTGCCTTTTTCTGCACGAACCCAGTCCTGAAAATCAATATCCAGTTCCGGAGGCTGACGATCAATGGCTAATATTTCAATGTCAGCGCTATCTGATGTTTCAGACTGCACGAGCTGAGAAAAGTAGTAACTACACCAGTCAAGCAGTTCATCAGAGTTGGAGCGAAGGTTAATGCTGAACTGGTTGATCTTCAGGCTGACAATTTTTTGACTGAGTGGTGTTGCAGCAATTAGAATTTCAGCTGCTTCATCAGGGGTTTGCAGAGATAGGGACATTAATTAAGCTCCAGTGTGTTGATAACATGATCCGTATAGAGTGATGCGGCATTAATACCAGCGCCTTCCAGAGCACCACGAAATCCGCCAAAAGCCGATACTTCAAAAACAATGGGGCCTTGTTCTGTTTCAGCCACATCAACAGTCGTATAGTCCATACCGAAGAGTGACTGAGCTTTTGCAGCCATGGCAATAATTTCTTCTGAAGGCTGATAGCTTTCGTAACGGCCGCCGCTGTTAATGGTGGTATTCCAGGCGCCGGTTTGATTGATTCGGGCATAAGTGCCGAGGTATTGTCCATTTAAAAAGACCAGACCCATATCTTTACCCGGCAGGGGCATGTATTTCTGGATATACATCATTTGATGATGGTTTTTAAATTCTTCAATCTGGCTGCGTATTTGTGAATCTTTAGCCTGGCTGTCAATCTGAATCATGCCCCGGGCCTTGGTGGAAAAAAGAGGTTTGAAAATTGCAATGCCGAATTCTTTCACCGTTTTGAAGGCCGTTTCAGGATCTTCTGTAATAATGGTATCAGGCATAGGGATATTATGATTACGTAAAGTCACTGTGCAGCTGAGTCGATCCAGCAGACGTATAATTTTTTCTGCAGAACTGAATACCCGGACTCCGGAATGTTCGGCAATACGCAGCATTTCAAGACGATCTAATGTGTTGGGATTATATCGGGAGCTGATTTTTTTAATGACCAGGGCATCCAGACTGCACAAATCATGGTCTTTATAAAACAGTTTATTGGTGCGCAAATCCAGATGCACCTGGCTCATATTAATAACCAGTCTGAAGCCGGTTCTGGCTTCAATGGCATCAGCAAGGGTTTCAGTTGACCATTTCCCTGGTTTTCCTATAACGCCAATTTTTAAATGATTTATTTGGGTTGATTGTTTGGGACTAGCCAATGAAAATCTCCTCAATAGACAAAGTGAATCGTTCAGGATACCGCAAATCTGCTTCTAATACCCGTTCTATAATATATCGTGCGCGATAAAACATGGAGCGGGCCAGTGTTTTATCCAGAATAAACCGGGTGGAGGTGACAAATGATCGAGCCAGACCCAATGCCAGTCGTAATTCAAATGTTTTATCATTATTTTTTTTGGCAAACTGACGAGTACAGCAATAAAAATTATAAGCAAAATTTAAAATCCTTTGCCGTACTTCCGTATCAAAAATCTGCATACGGTAACTGGAGACCATTAACACGGAAACATCCTGTACATAATCCATATAACGGGAGCGATGCAGATCAATGTAATTGATGCGTTTTTGTTCCGGCTCATAGATAATATTATCAAGGTTAAAGTCACCATGAATATAGACAGAAAACGGGGCAGATAATTTTTTCTCAATTTTCCCGGCTTGTTTTATCAGGGTTTCGAAAGAGGGCATTGTTTGATTTGTAATGATTTCAGTGGTTCCTACAAACTCTGGATGCACGGAATAAACATCATTCAGACGAGCTAATAGCTGCTGCATAAATAATGCATTAACTGATTCCATTCGCTTGCTGCCTTTCCAGACAGATTTCAGGGTTTTATTTAGCTGCTTTAAGGCTTTTTTTAATAGCGCAGGCGATGAGCCCAGTAAAATTTGTTCAAAGGTCAAACCATCCAGATGTTCTATTAAAAGTGATGCCGATTTTCCCTGCTTGTTGTAACCAAGAATTTTAGGCGCGATTCCAGGTTGAATGGCTTCCCAGCTTTCTACACCCTTACGTTCCTGGTTGAGTTTATTTTTTTTACCATCTTTATAAACCGCCAGATATTTGCCGGAATCTTGTTCTGTGCTTAGACCGGAAATGGTACTGCCTGAACGGGTTTCGGCGATAGTTTCAACTTGAATTTCTGAACTATGTTCTGATTGAACTTGCTGTAATGATGATTGTAATGAAAAATAACGTTCAAAATTGATAGGGTGACCAAGATTGGCAGATAATATAGATTCACTGATATTTAATAATCTTTCACCAATTTGTTCTATTTCATTGAGAATAAACAGGGTATTAATGAGTGATTCAGTATCTTTCTTTTTAGTAATATGAGCAATATGATGATCGCTTAAACGCTTACTGCGTTTCGATAACTTCTTCTGAATGTGAGCAATTTTTATTGCCAGTTCAGTTTTATTCTCCAATATAGCCGGTTCTATCAGAGTGATGCCTTGCTCAACTTGTTGAATAAGCTGTTTAAGTCCCTTCATTTGCCTGAAGTACTTCTTTTTTATCAGATTTGATTTCTTGACACAATTGCGGCAAAGTTCGGAGATTTGTTCCAGATCAGTGGCGATAAATTCAATGGATTTGAGTAAAACCTGGTCAACACTTTCCAGCTTTTCTTTGCTGTACTGGATCAGGCAGCTGTTATGGATGCCTGCTTTGAGGTTGTAAACATAGCCACTTCGTTCCAGAATACGCTTTTTTAATATGGGTGACTGATTATCAAAATAGAAATAGAGGTTACTGACCTGCAAACCTACTTCGGCAATTAAAAAATGAAGGTTATTACTGATTTTCAGAGGTAATCGCATGGCTCACGCTTTAACTATTAGTAGTATCCATACCACGGGTTAAACAAGTTATGAAGGTATAAATTACTATACATTCTACATCTTACTAATTTCACCACCAACTTTAGCATAGTGCATCAGGTTTGCAATGCTTAACGCCCGTTCAGCCACACTTTTTCAATGATTTATTATTGGACTTCGGATGAGTACTCAGACAGGCTCGGGCCAAAAGCTTAAGGTCATACGGGACAATTATGTTTGTCCCGTATAATCCACTAAGCTCTTATTTAAACTCGATTACTTATTCCACAGGATGAGCTGCGATTTGATCCAGTTTCCAGATATCACGGTTATACTCTTCCATGGTGCGGTCAGTCGAAAACTTACTACTGGAAAGGGTATTTATAATACTCATTGTGGTCCAGCGTTTAGTATCCTGATAGGCTGCAGAAACCTGTTCCTGGGCATCAATATAGGTGCGGAAGTCAGCCAGAGTCATCCACATATCATGGGGACTCTTAATTGAGTGAATTATCGGATCAAAAAGCCGGGGTTCACACTGATTAAAATAACCGGATTCGAGTATCTTCATCACATTTGCTATGTCTTTATCAGTATTAATAATATTGACGGGATCATATTGATTTCTAGCTGCCTCAACTTGTTCAGCGGTCAGACCAAATAGAAAGAAATTGTCATCACCCACTTCTTCTCGAATTTCGATGTTGGCACCATCCAGTGTGCCTATTGTTAAAGCACCATTCATCATGAATTTCATATTGCCGGTACCGGAAGCTTCTTTACCTGCTGTTGATATTTGTTCAGACAGATCGGTTCCGGGACATATCACTTCCATGGCTGAGACATTGTAATTTGGAAAAAATACAACTTTCAATAGTCCGTCAGCCTGAGGATCATTGTTAATAATACTGGCAACATTGCCGATCAGTTTAATCGTGAGTTTTGCCATGGCATAACCCGGGGCGGCTTTACCGCCAATTAAAACACAACGGTTTGTCCAGTTTTTTGTATCACCTGCTTTAATGCGATTGTATAAGTGAATAACATGCAGGATATTAAGCAATTGCCGCTTATATTCATGAATTCGTTTTACCTGAACATCAAACAGGGCATCGGTATTAAAATCAACGTCGCACTGTTCTTTAACCAGACGGGCTAATCGGGCTTTATTAGACTGCTTAATTGCTTTCCACTGGCTGCGAAATTCTTTGTTATTAACGAATTTTTGTAATTTACTGAGTTCTGTTAAGTCTTTAATCCATTTTTCACCAATACTTTTGCTGATTAACTGGCGTAATTCAGGATTACAGCCTGCTAGCCAGCGTCTGGGCGTCACACCGTTGGTTTTATTATTAAACTTATTCGGCCAGAGTTGATAAAAATTATTAAACAGGCCCTTTTGTAATAATTCAGTGTGCAGAGCGGCCACACCATTGACTGAAAAACTGCCGACAATGGCAAGATAAGCCATACGAACCTGCGGGACCGGACCTTCTTCAATAATGGACATCTGCTGAATACGTTTTGAATCGCCAGGCCAACGCATGGCAACCTGCTTTAAAAAACGCGAATTAATTTCATAGATAATTTCTAATAAGCGCGGCAGTAAGGATTTAAATAAGGGAACTGACCATCTTTCCAGAGCTTCCGGAAGTAAGGTATGATTGGTGTAAGCCATACTTTTGGTGGTAATAGCCCAGGCTTCGTCCCATGAGTGTTCATACTCATCAATCAGCAGACGCATAAATTCAGCGATGGAAACGGTTGGATGAGTGTCATTGAGTT
>DAOVUK010000111.1 GCA_030632625.1 Gammaproteobacteria bacterium | reverse complement strand
CAGCCTGAGCTGCAGTTATTCGGATATCATTATGGTGAAATCGGGGCTAAACTTATGGCATACTGGCAGCTCCCTGAAAGTTTTCAGGATTCAATCCAAATGCAGCCAACGCCGCAGCTGGCCCTAGCCAGTGACAACAGGCTTGAAATATCAATACTGCATATTGCACACGCTTATGCTCATAAACAGTTTATAGAAACCGATAAAGAATTAGAGCAATTAATTGATCCTTCTGTCTGGGAAGTGACTCAATTAACTGCGGAAATGGTTGAACAATCTCTGGATGCAGCTCTCACCGCGAGTGCTGAGATGGAAACGGCCATACTGAAATGACATCCTCTGGAAAAAAAGTGATGGATAAATAATTCATGCAGACAGCAAGAGAATTCATTGCAGACATGGCAGAACAAATTTCTATGCCCGATGTGTATATGGAAATCAGACAGCTCATTGAACAAAAGAAATTAAACATCCATGATTATGTCAGCGTTATAGAAAAAGACTCGGTGCTGTCAACCCGAATGATCCGCATTGCCAACAGCCATTATTTCGGCTATCCGGGCTGGGGTGAAAACCTTTATCAGTCCCTCAGTCTGATAGGTATTATGCAATTACATGATCTGACATTGACCAGTTTATCTCTACGCACTTTCGCAGCCATACCACAGCAGATTTTTAACCTTGAAGCCTTCTGGCGATACAGCGTTCAGTGCGGCATTGCCGCCAGAACCATCGCACAATACAGCCAGATTATTCCCATCAATCCTTATTTTACACTTGGCTTACTGCATGAAATCGGCCATGCGGCGATGTTTGTCAAACAACCTGAACTGTCATTGCAGGCAGTCGATCAAAGTAAACAGCAGGGCTGTTCCGTCACCAGAACAGAGCATGAAGTTCTTGGTTTTGACTATACACAGGCGGGTGCCGCACTGATGCAGCTCTGGCACTTACCGGAAATATACCAGCAGATACAGACATTTCATCTGCATCCCGAACAGGCTGATAAAGCCCATCAACAAGCCGCAAAAATCATCCATCTGGCCCATATCTTCTGTCAGAATCCGGTGCCAGGTCAGCATCAGTCCTATTTCCGGCAAATAACAGAAAATGATAAGCAGCTAAAAAAACTGCCCGCCATTATCGACAAAATTATCATTAAAGAAATGAGTGACAATACCGATACTATACTGAGTATGCTCTGGCCAAATTGCGCACAACCCTTATCTTCAGGAGACTTACCTTTGCAGGACAGTCAGTTGAGTCATGAATAAAAAGTTTTCTCAGCAATGGCTGGAAATCGTCTGCTCCATGCTGCCGGATGTTAAGTCTGCCGTATTCATGATGCCAGACAAAAAAAGTAAGCAGCTGCGCCCGCTGGCAAAATGGCCGGCAAATCTGAAAAAAATCAGCGACTATGCGCCAGTGGTAAAATATGCTTTAAAAAAACGCCAGCAAATTTGTTTTGCAAAAGCGGTGACAAGCGGACAGCAATCTTTTGATCTGTTTGCCCTGCCGGTTTTTATTCAGTCAAAACTGCTGGGTATTCTGGTCGTTAAAATGAAACACCAGTCCGTATCCCGTCATAAAGCCATATTCACTGCGTTAAAACGAAGCATAAAGTGGCTGAAACTGGCCACTCCCAGCCAGACTCAGAGCGATGACTTTTACAGCCGTGTTGTTGCCCTGATGGCATCCTGTTTTGAACAGTCCAGTTATCAGCAGGGACTGCTCAGCATGGTCACTGAACTAACCCGCACATTTAATTGTGAGCGCGTCGCTTTCGCTGAACATCGGGGACATCACAGCCATGTCGTGGCGCTGTCCAATAGTGCCAGCTTTGATGATCGAAGCAATCTGATCCAGAAGATTGCCGCTGCCATGGATGAATCCATCGAGCAGGATAATGCGGTTCTATTTCCTGACCCCGGCTCAAAACTGATCCAGCGTGCCCATCAGGAACTGGCCCGCAAATTCGGTACCGGTTCGATATGCACCCTGCCGCTGATGCACGACAAAAAAATATTTGGTGCCATAAGCCTGTTACGCAGCGAACAAAATCCCTTTGATGACGAAACCCTGAAACTGTGTCAGCAAACCTTTTCACTGATAACACCTTATCTGGCCCTGCAGCATGAGCAGGAAAAAAACCTGTTTTTCAAAACCGGCACAGCCATTAAAAAGCAGCTGCAGACAATTTTTGGTCTGCGTCATTTAAAATTAAAACTGATTGCCATCACGGCCAGTTTAATAATCATTATGAGCAGCCTGATCGAAGGCGATTTTCGTGTCTCTGCTGACGCGGTACTGGAAGGTAAAATTCAGCGTGTGGTGGCAGCACCTTTCTCTGGTTATCTGCTTTCCGCTTCAGTACGTGCCGGTGATATCGTGCATCAGGGTGATATCATGGCCAGCCTGAACGATGCTGACATTCAGTTACAGATGACCAAACTGAAAGGTGAATTACAAAAAGCGCGCCGGGAATACCGTGAGGCACAATCATCACGTGACCTGGTTAAAGTCCGCGTGGTCAATGCGCAGATTAACCAGACCAGAGCTGAAATTGAACTGACCCGCCAGCAGCTGCAAAGAATTAATCTGTCCGCACCGTTCGACGGGGTGGTCATCGAAGGCGATTTAACACAGTCACTGGGATCACCGGTAGAACGTGGTGATACTTTATTTAAAATTGCCCCATTGGAAGGTTACCGCATTATCCTTAAAGTGGATGAAAGCCAGATTTCCTATATCAGACAGCAGCAGTCAGGCACATTAGTCTTACCCAGTCTGTCCGAACGTGACTTCCCGTTAATCATCGAAAAAATTACCATGGCCGCCAAAGCCGATGACGGTGCCAATATTTTTCGCGTTGAGGCGTCATTAAATGACAACACCGACCTGCTCCGTCCCGGTATGCAGGGCGTAGGAAAAATAAATGTTGGCCGTGCCCGCCTGATCTGGATCTGGACCCATGAAATAACCGAGTGGCTGCGACTGTGGATCTGGTCATGGCTGCCGTAACAGGATGAGGTGCAATAAGAAATGAATGACGGTCTTATAAGTCCCCACTGGTATCGGGTAGCCAAACTCAAACCCAGCCTGCACAGCCATGTCGAGATTCATCGCCATGATTATCGCGGCCTTATCTGGTACATGCTCGAAGATACCACCACGGGACGGAATCACCGCTTTAATCCGATCGCCTATCAGTTCATCGGTCTGCTGGATGGCCGGCGCAGCGTACAGGACATTTACCAGCAAATCAGTGAACAGCTGGAAGACTACGCCCCCGGTCAGGAAAGCATTATCCAGCTGCTGGGACAATTACATGCTGCCGATCTGCTGCAGACCGATGTGTTAATTAATAGCGAAGAGCTGTTTGATCGCCAGGCGCAGCAAAAACAGAGCAAATTGAAACAACGCTTTATGAATCCGGTGGCACAAAAGGTACCGCTATGGGATCCGGAAAACTTTCTTAATAAACATTTTAACAAAGTCCGCTGGCTATTCAGCTATCCGGCGGCCTTTATCTGGCTCATTCTGATGGTCTATACCATTATTCAGGCGAGCCAGCACTGGCCCCAGATCAGTGAGCATTTTACGGTCAATGCCCTGTCACCTTACAACCTGCTGTTAATGTTTTTATTATATCCGCCGATTAAAATTTTACACGAACTGGGACATGCCTTCAGCGCCAAACTCGAAGGCGGTGAAGTGCATGAAATGGGCGTCAATTTCCTGCTGTTTATGCCCATACCCTATGTCAATGTCTCCACTGCAACGCATTTTCGCAGCAAATACAAACGCATGCTGGTCAGTGCTGCCGGGATCCTGGTGGAATCATTTCTTGCCGCGCTGGGCTTATTACTGTTCCTCACCGCTGAACCCGGACTGATCCAGAATATCGGTTTCAATATTTTCATTATTGGCGGGATATCCTCACTGTTCTTTAACGGCAACCCATTATTAAAATATGACGGCTACTATATTCTCGCTGACGCTCTCAGCATTCCCAATCTTTATCAGCGCTCCGGTCAGTACTGGCGCTATTTTTTTCAGCACTATCTATTCGGTTTACCGCAGGTCAGCTCACCCGCCTCTGCTCCGGGTGAAACCTTCTGGTTTATCAGCTATAGTATTCTGTCACTACTCTACCGCCTGGCGGTTCTGTGGTTTATCTTTGTTATGGTGACCGGGAAATTCTTCCTGATCGGCGTTATTCTGACCTTCTGGCTGGTCAGTCTGCAAATATTATTACCCCTTTATAAAATGCTGAGTTTTATCTTCAGCAGCCCCAGTCTAAGCAATAAACGTCGTCGTGCTATACTTTCCAGCACTCTGATCATTGCCCTGCTGATTGCGGTTTTAGGCTTTATGCCGATACCCTCATACACCCTGACAGAAGGCGTCGTCTGGCAGCCGGACGACGCCCTGCTCAAAGCTGAGCACGACGGCTTCGCAGGACCACTCAAAGTAGTCAATAACCAGCGGATCGAAGCCGGTACGCCGGTGATTGAATTACACGATCCATTTCTGCGCACCGAAGTGAAAATTGCCCGGGCTCACCTTAAAGAATTACAGAGTCAGTATCGGGCCAAACGGGTCAGCAATCTGGTGGAAGCCGGCATTATCAAAGAAGAGATTCAGGTGGCCAAATCAGAACTGACTCATATCCTGGATAAAAATAACTCCATGTCGATAACCGCTTTCAAGAGCGGCACATTATTTCTTCCCCAGGCTGCCGATCTGCCCGGTCGATTTATCAGACAGGGCGAATTGCTGGGTTATATCATGAATCAGCAAACATCCATTATTCGTATGGCCGTCACTCAGGATCACATCGGTCAGCTGCGGCAAAATATCGATGACATCAAAATACGCTTTGCCAGTGATAGTGGTCGGGAATATTCTGCGCGAATTATCCGCCAGGCACCGGAAGGCACCAATCAATTACCCAGTGCCGCTTTAAGCACGCAGGGCGGCGGCCGGTTCATCGTCAGACCCGACAGTAAAAATCAACTCATGATCCAGCAAAAAGTATTTCTGGTTGATCTGCAGTTTGACTCCCGGCAGCAGAGCATACCTCTGGGCAGCCGCGCCTATGTGCGTATTCATCATGGCGGAGAGCCGCTGGCCAGACAAATATTCCGTCGTATACGCCAGGTCTTTCTGAGGCAATTCAATGTCTGAACTTAATCTTCGTCCCGGCATAAGCCTGGGCAGCTACCCGCAAAAACAAGCCAGTGAGCTGACTGAACTGGAACAGAATGTCGCCCGTTTTTTCCAGCAGTTAAAAAAACGTTTCACCGGCAAGACCCACAGCCAGAAATACATTACCCGTCGGATCAATCAATATCAGCAGGCTCTGCAGGAGAGCTCTGAACAAGAATTGACACAAACCATCCGGCAATTGCGTAGTAAACTGCATCGCCAGGGGCTGAAAAAGGCATTGATCTTTAAAAGCTTCGCCGTTATTCGCGAAGCAGCGACACGCACACTGGGTAAAAGCCATTATGATGTGCAGCTGTTCGGCGGCTGGCTGATGATCAACGGCATGCTGGCGGAAATGGAAACCGGTGAAGGTAAAACTCTGACCAGCACCCTGCCCGCCTGCACTGCCGCCCTGGCTGGAATACCGGTACATGTCATTACCGCCAATGACTATCTGGCGGCACGTGATTGTGACATCATGCTGCCGCTGTACCAGCGACTGGGGCTCCATGCCGCACCAGTGGTCGACGGCATGGAAACCGAACAGCGTCGAGCCAGTTACGCAAGCGACATTGTTCATACCACCAATAAACAAATAGCCTTTGATTATTTAAGAGATCGTATTGAAATGGGCGATGACACCGGGTCATTACGCTTTCAGTACCAGCAGATCCAACGCCAGCGCTCGGACAATCAATCCCCTTTGTTATTAAGAGGCCTGTGTTTTGCCCTGGTCGATGAAGCCGACAGTGTACTCATTGATGAAGCAAAAACGCCTCTGATCATCACCCGGACCATCCCCAATGAAGAGGCACCTGAAACCTATAGCGATGCCCTGTATCTGGCATCTACCCTGTTTATTGATGATGACTACAGCCTTGACCAGAAAACACGTGCGATTGAACTGACCAGCGAAGGTGAAGAAAAACTGACTGCGTTAATCAGCAACCTGCCTAAACAGTGGCGCAATAAGCGTAAACGGGAAATGCTGGTTACCCAGGCACTGTCAGCTAATTATTTTTTCATTAAAGACAAGCATTATCTGGTCAGTGACGATAAAGTGCAGATCATTGATGAATCCACCGGACGCATCATGGCGGATAGATCCTGGGAACAGGGCTTACATCAGATGATTGAAGCCAAAGAAGGCTGTGTGATCAGTGAACTGCGCGAACCACAGGCACGCATCAGTTACCAGCGGTTCTTCAGTCGTTACCTGAGTTTGGCCGGCACCTCCGGCACCCTGAGTGAAGTATCCGCAGAACTGCATCAGGTCTATGATCTCGATGTGGTCAAGGTTGCCACTTTTCAGCCATCGCGGCGCACCCTGCATGCGGAACGTATTTATCGCAATGAAAAGCAGCAACAAAAGGCTCTGATAGAGCGGGTGAGTGAATTATATCAGCAGCAAAAACCCATGTTAATCGGTACCTGCTCGGTACAGGAATCAGAGCAGGTCAGCGCATGGCTGGAACAGGAGCAGATCCCGCACCGGGTATTAAATGCCCGGCAGGATCAGCACGAAGCAGACATCATTGCCCAGGCAGGTCAACAGGGTGCAATTACCGTGGCAACTAATATGGCCGGCCGCGGCACCGACATTGTTTTAGGCCCCGGGGTGATCAAAAATGGCGGATTACATGTAATAGCCCTCAGTCGCAATGAGTCTCGCCGCATTGACCGGCAGTTATACGGCCGCTGCGCCCGCCAGGGTGATCCGGGCAGTGCTGAAGCGATACTGTCACTGCAAGACCCTGCACTGGTACAATTCTATTCTTCTGCTATGCTTAGTGTATTGGCACAATTAGCGCCGGGAAATAAGCCAGTACCCGGATTTATCAGCAGGCTAATATTGCGCCTGCCGCAGCAAAAAAATGAAAAACAGCAACGCCGGATCAGAAAGCAGTTGATGAAGGAAGATCAGCGTTTACAACGAGTTCTGGCATTTTCCGGTAAATTTGAATAAACTTTAATCTGCAAATTATCTGGATAGACATTAATTAGTGTCCATCCGCAAATAGTTTTTTTGTGCGAATGAATTCGCCCCTACAGAAAAACCCCAGCTATTCAATAGCTTATGAATACACAATTGTAGGGGCGAATTCATTCGCCTTATTAATGAGCAGACACTAAGCATTTAAGTGAAACAATGAAAATAATAATAATTCCACTCATCTACAGCTTGACATTATTTATCAGCCCACAACTGACAGCAGCAGAAAACACCGAACTGGACTGTTTGGTGAGACCCGAAATGTATATTGACCTGAGTAGTCCGGTCGACTCGACTTTGAAAGAAATGCTGGTCAAAACCGGTGACATCATAAAAAAAGATCAGCCCCTGGTAAAACTTGAATCCTCCGTTCAAAAAGCCAAAGTCAAACTGGCACAACTACAGGCAACCTCTATCAGTGAAATCCTGAATCGCAAAACCCAGCTTAAATACGCCAATCGTAACAATCAGCGCCTACAATCACTTTATGACAGAAAATCCATATCCCTGTTTGAAAAAGACAAGGCCGAAACCGAGGTGGCACTGGCCAGAATTGAGCTCAGTAAAGCCAGAGAAAATAAGCAGATTGCGCAGTTAAATCTTGAACTGGCACAGGCAGAACTGGCGTTAAGAACTATTACCAGCCCGATTGACGGTATCGTTGTTGACACTTATGCCAGAGTGGGAGAATTCGTTGCCGAGCGAACCATTATGAAACTGGCGCAGATCGACCCGCTGCGTGTTGAACTGATCGCACCGACAGAATATTTTGGCAAAATAACACAGGGCATGAGAGTAACCATTATTCCCGAGCAACCCGCCAACAAAAGCTTCAAAGCCACCGTCACCATAGTTGACCAGCTGATCGACCCCGCCAGCGGCAGTTTTACCGTACGTATGGCCATACCCAACCCCGGTGATGAGCTAGTATCCGGAGTCAATTGCATTGCCCGGTTTAATTTTTAATATCAATTCTGAGTATATTAATGAAAGTGTATACTCATGATATTTGAAAATACTATTGTTATTGTAGGTTGCTGCTCATGCACTAAGCACAAATTCTGTGCTGATAACCAATAACACCAGAGAATTTGAGCGAATTCCTGATTTAAAACTAGAAAACTGGACTCTTTAAATATTCAGGATGCTATGGATTTCCTGGCATCATCAAGAGTAATTAATAATGTCATATGATTAGTTGCAGCCTCATAAAAACCATGATATTTATAAAATAATCTGGCCTTCTCTG
>DAOVUK010000073.1 GCA_030632625.1 Gammaproteobacteria bacterium | reverse complement strand
GCTATTTTATGACCAGCAAGCTATTAAAAGACAAGTTTGGTATCGATTTAAAACAGCAGAAATACCGCTATACAATGTCTCATACCAATGCACTATTGGCCGTTTTACAGGGTGAATTTTTAATCGCCGGAGCAAAAGATACTATTGCCGGTCAATTCGAATCTCTTGGTATGGAAATTATTGCACAGAGTGATGAGCTTCCAGGTTTGAGCCTGGTGGCAAACAAAAAAACGCTATCACAACAACAGATTGATGATATTCGCAACAGCTTACTTGCTGTTCCACAAGAGACCATCAAGTCCTGGGAAGGATTCATGTCACATGGGATAACAAAGGTAAACATAAAAGATTATGCTGCTCTGGATATTAGTATTGATATTCCGCAGCAGGGTAATATCAAGTGAAGTTAAAAATTGTACTTACACTGATTATTATCTCATTTTTGACACTGATTTTTTATCAGTATCTGCAGCAGTCAAAAAACACGGTCATACAAAATCTGGCCAATCAAACTTTAGTACTCACCAGTACAGCGTATAAAGCCATTATTGATACCTATCAGGTAACATCAGAAAGACATTTTCTCAGTATCATAAATAATTCTAATGTTGTGAATATTTTAAAAGATTTTAAGCATGCAAATAAAGAACAACAGGCAATATTACGGGGTGAACTCTACAGATTACTTTATAAGGAATATCAGCAACTTAAAACATTTAATGTCAGGCAGTTTCATTTTCATACGATTGAAGGTAATAGCCTGCTCAGGTTTCATCTCCCTTATAAAAGCGGTGACTCTCTAATAAACGTTAGAAAGTCTATCTGGCTGGCTAATACAAAGCTGCAGAAGGTGACCGGCTTTGAAGGTGGAAGAGCTTACCCCGGTTATCGATATGTTTTTCCTATTATTAGTAATAAGGAACATTTAGGCAGTGTTGAATTTTCTATTTCTTTTGAAGGGATAGAAAAAAAGCTTACAAACATACTGTCTTTTTATGCCCATCAATTAATTTTAGAAAAAGAAATCAGTTACGATAAAGTATTTAAACAATATAAAGCTCTTTTTCAGACCTCTGATTTTGATAGCAAGCTCTATATTGAAAATCCTAAACTGTCAAAAATAACGCATAAAATACAAAATAATCCTTTTATTGCTCAATTAACTGCATTAACAAAAAAAAGTCATAATTTCAAGCAGTTACTGCATCAAAAAGATAACTTTAGTGTACCCATTATTTATAAAAAAAAGGGTTATGTGGTTAATTTTTTAGCGATCAAAGATACCGAGAACAAACCGGCTGCTTACATTGTTTCATTCGGCCAACTAAACGATATTGTTGAGATAGAAAAAACTTATCATAATTATATTTTATCTGGCCTCGCTATCATGTTGGTTATAGCTGTTCTGGTCATTATCATCATTACTCAAAGAAATAAATCACAATTGCACCAGAAAAAGCTGGAAAAGTTAGAAGCCATTGCATTATCTATGAGTGCCGCACAAAATACAGCCCACCTGGGATCATGGGAGCGGGATTTAATACAAAATAAACTTTACTGGAGTGATGAAGTTTTTAATATTTTTGGCAATAAACCTCAGTCATTTGAACCCTGTTTTAAACATTTTTTAGATTTCATACATCCTGAAGATAAAAACAGGGTGATAGAAACTTACAGGCATTCATTGGCAAAAAAATCGGCTTATCATATTCATTACAGACTTATTCGGAAGGATGGCGGCATTCGATATGTGCATGAAACAGGCAAGTATGAATTTGATCATCACGGTAGACTATTAAAAATAATTGGTACCATTCATAATATTACAGAAATAATCAGTTATGAAAAAAAATTATTTCAGAAGCTGCAAAAATTTATAGATATTCAGGATTCTATTGTTATATTAACTAATAGTCTTAAAATTAATTTTGCCAATAAAAAATTCTTCGATTTCTTTGGCTATGAAAATTTGAATGAATTTTTAAAAGATTACAATTGCATTATTGATAGATTTATCAATAATGACAGCTTTTTTCACAGAGACAAGGTGTCAGAGGGAGAACAAAACTGGATTGAAAGTTTATTAAACTTACCCGGCAGACAGAGAATAGTCTCTATACTGGATAAAAGTTCCGTACCTCATGCGTTTACAGTCTCTATAAATCAATTTAACTCAGATTCTTATGTTATCAACTTTAGTGATATTAGCGATAATATGATTGAAAAACTTCAGCTGCAAAAACAGGCGATACACGATCCTTTAACCGCTGCATTTAACCGTGTTTATTTTGATAACTCAATTAAAAACATTATTGAATTGAATAAAAACGAGCACAAAAAAACGGGGGTCATATTTTTTGATATCGATCACTTTAAACAGATTAATGATAACTATGGACACAAGGTGGGAGATAATATTTTAAAAGCACTTGTTCTTCTGGTAAAAAAACACATCAGAGAAAATGATCCGCTTATTCGTTGGGGTGGTGAAGAATTTCTCATTATTACCTCCACTGACTCCCTTCAGGACATTCACAAACAAGCAGAATATACTCGATCCATTATTGAACATCATCAATTTACAGATATTGAAAAATTAACCTGTAGTTTTGGTGTCGCTATTTACGAAGAAGGAGATGATATCAATCATACAATCAAAACAGCAGATAAAAAACTTTATGAAGCAAAATCAAGCGGCAGAAATAAAGTGGTGGCATAAGCGGAAGAAGCGTTAAGCGTTAAGCGTTAAGCGTTAAGCGTTAAGCGTTCAGAAAAATCAAAAGATAAATCAAGGTCAATCGATAACGAAATCAGTTGCCTAAATGAATGATCTTTTTTTTGCTCTTTCTGAACGCTGAACGCTATGTCTGTTCTGAGCTGCTAAAATAGCAAACACGGTTTCTTCCCGATTTTTTTGCCTGGTACATCGCCTTATCTGCCTGATCAATGACATTGCTGTCAGGATTATTTTCTTTGCTTGCATCGTAACAGGCAACACCAAAACTCGCTGTCATATTGATCGTTTCTGAAGCAAACTGCAGTGGTAAGCCTGCAATTTCTTTGCGTAATCGCTCTGCCAGATTCATCGCTTCTTGCTGAGATGTTTCCGGTAACATAATAATAAATTCTTCGCCGCCGTAACGACAGATTACATCACCGGTACGGCATGTTTGGTTCATAATTTTTGCCAGCCATTGCAGAGCGTTATCCCCGTATTCGTGCCCATAGGTGTCATTTATTGCTTTAAAATAATCTATATCCAGCATGATATAGGATAAGGGGCGCTGATATCGTTCGCTGCGAATACGTTCAGTTTTTTCTTTAGACATAAAGTTACGTCTATTATATAAACCCGTCAGTTCGTCAGTATTGGCCAACAAAAATAATTGTCGTCGTTGTTCAGCTATTTTTTTATGATGACGATAATTATTAAACGTTAAATAAACAAATGCAGCAAACAAAATTGTCAGTACGGGTATAATACGTATTAAATCTTTACCCAGACGGTTCAAAATTTCTTGTTTGGAAACGCTTGAAAAGACAGTAATACCATGCTCTTTAAGCATATAAAAACCAAAAATACTATCCAGCTGGTTAATGGGAGAAACGGCAATAAAATTACCCTCCTTATCATTGTTATTGCTGATTTGACTCATTAAATTAACTTGCTGACCAACCAGTTTATGCTGTTCCGAGTTTCGGGTAATCACCTTTCCTGATCGGCTGACCAGCAAAACGCTATTTTCTGACAGTAAGCTGTTTTCCATTAGTTGTGAATGTAAAAGATTGATATCAACAATTGCAACGGCAATGTATTGTAATTCTCTGGCGTTATTACAAACAGGCAGACTGACACTAAAAAACCATTGATCTTTATGTACTTTCGACAGCAGAGGCTCACCAATATAAAGTCCGAAACATGCAGCAATATTAAGATGAGTGGTTATATAGGGGCGATCCATTACCTCCGGAGGATTTCCTTCGCCAGACCATTGAATAATTTTTCCGGTATTATCAATAATTAAAATGTCCATCAGATTTTTATAGTCTGTTTGAACATTACGTAAATAATCTTTAACTGTTTTATTGAGAGGCTTTTCCATATCAAAGTGTTCTGCTTTGAGTTCCCGCTCAATGCCTGTCAGCATTTTCTCAATCTTGACGATATTTTCTCTGCTTTGTATGGCAACCAGATTAGCGACAAATTTGCTGTTTTGTTTTGCTTCAGTGATGTGAGAGACATAATCAGACCAGAAGATATAGCCAATCAGCAGGGCAACAAAACTGATAGTAAATACATTTAATGAAATTACAGAAAAAAAACCTGATTTTTCATCCGGCTGTTTATTTTCTCTATTATTTGTTATTTCTAAAGACATGTATTTAATATAGTACTGTTGGCTGTATTTTTAAAGAATAAGGGCCCTGGAAACAATAAACCTGGAAAACAGACACTATTCCTTACATAGATGAGAGGCATAGTTATGATGGTACCATTTCATAACAAAGGGGGATAACAGGGTGGTTAAGACAATAACAAGAACCATACCAGCATGTATTTCATTATTTAAAATACCGCTTATTCGACCTAATTCCACAAATATCAAACCAATTTCACCCCGGGGGACCATGGCCATACCAATGGCCAGTTTTGACTGAATTGATTCCCTGAGGAAAAAGGGTCCAATCATTTTTCCCATCACCGAAAGAATAAAAAACACCAGAGAAAACCCCCAGATAAACGGTGAACTCCAGTCAATTTCTCTCAAATTCAATGACAAACCAATATAGACAAAAAATATAGGCGTAAAAAGCTGAATAATCGGCTTCATTTGAACTTCAACACATTTTGCACAGGCTTTATCTGTGCTGATGGTTAACCCAAAGGGTAAAAAAAATCGTCTGGAAAGGGCCAGACCCGCAGCGAAGCCGCCTAATAATTCCGGAGCCCCAAGCGCATGGGAAACCCATGAAAAAAACAACACCAGAGAAACAATCGTCGTGGGTATCACACCTGGAATTTCACTTTTCATATCCAGACGCATTATATATATCGAAATGAATTTTGCGGCAACAGGAGCAAACGCAAAAAAAACGCCGATAAAGAGAAATACTTTGCTGACATTTATAAGACTGACACCGCCGCTAAATGAAAATTCATAGAGTATCGCCAGCAATATAACACCAAATATATCATCCAGCACTGCCGCGCCAAGCACTATCTGCCCCTCATGTGAATTCTGACACTTAATATCGTTTAATACTCTGACGGTAATACCAATACTGGTTGCGGTAATAGTTCCACCAATAAACAAAGAAACCAGCAAAGAGAGTTCAAAATACCAATAGGCCGCCATAAATCCCAATAGTAGAGGGAAGATAAAACCAGATAGGGCAATAACAGCAGATTTAAATCCTGAATGCAGCAGACGCTTGCCGTCTGTTTTCAGTCCTACTTCAAAAAGCAGCAGAATAATACCAATTTCTGCTAACAGCTTAAGAATTTCATCCGCTTCTATCCAGCCTAATAAGCTGGGTCCTATGACAATGCCTGCTGTTAACTCTCCAATTACTGACGGCGCTCCCAGACGAACCGCCATTTCTGCAAAAAACCTTGCTGCTAACAGCACAGCTAACAGATGTAAAAAGAAAACATGTGCTTCCATTTTTTACCACCAAAAGTATAACTAATCCTGTATTAAACAGGAATCATCATCACGATCAGGTTTAACAGGGCATAATGTTTTATGTACTGAAGTACACCCCAGAGGAATGACAAATAGTGTTAAAGTTGTCGCAACAATCGGTCCAAATAGTAATGAGATAGCCATGCCCTGGAATATTGGATCAAATAATATCGTTGCAGCACCTGCCATCATGGTTAAATTAGTCACCCAGATAGGCCGCATTCTGATTTGCCCGGCATTGGCAACGGCATGCATAGCATCTTCACCCAGATGTATTTCATTTTTGACAAAATCAACCAGCAGAATAGAACTTCTGACTTCAATACCAGCCAGAGCAATGAAACCAATCATAGACGTTGCGGTAAACTCAGCGCCCATAATCCAGTGTCCCGGTATAATGCCAATCAGGGTCAGCGGGATGGGTGCCATAATAATAGCAGGCAGGATAAAGTTTCTAAACTCCAGCACCAGTAAGCCAAAAATAAGAACCAGTGCTGCAGCAAAAGCCAGCCCCATATCCCGGAATGTTTCATAAGTCACTACCCATTCGCCACTCCATTCAAAACCAGAATGGAGATCATCTTCAGGAGCACTGGTCATGGTGCCCGTAATTTGTACACCATCCGGCGCAGTATAATTCTGCAATGTGTCTTCAATCGATAGTATTCCGTAGATAGGCGCTCCCAGCTGACCTTCCATTTCACCCACAACATATTCCATGGGACGCAAATCTTTACGATAAATAATATTCTGTTCTGCAATCCTGACAAATTGCCCCAACTCCGTTAACGGCACCATTTGCCCATCTGATGATGGGACAGGCAAATTTGCTAAGCGTCCGATTTCACCCCTTTTTTCTAAGGGCAGTTGTAACACAATAAATTTTGGCTCAAGTGAACTATGTCCCTTAATATCCCCCAGCTTATAACCGCCCATAGCCATCTGTATATTTCGATTAATCGAGTCTATAGAAACCCCGTGGCGCAGTGCTTTTTCAGTGTCCACTTTAAAATGCCAGCGCTCAAAAGGCATGATCATATAATTATCTGCATCAACCAGATTCGCTGTCTGTGCAAAAATTCGCGTCATATCAGCAGCGACCTGACGCCGGGTCACCGCATCAGGACCATAAATTTCAGCCACCATAGTCTGCAGCACCGGTGGGCCGGGCGGCATTTCAATCACTGCAATTTTAGCACCCAGCGCATGTGCCTGCTCAGTGAGTAATTGTCGTGTCGATTCTGCCAGCTGATGACTGCTCCTGTCACGCTCATGTTTATCCAACAGCATGACCTGAATATCAGCATGCCAGGGCTCCTGACGTAAATAATAATGCCTGACCATACCATTAAAATTAAAGGGTGAGGCTGTGCCGGCATAGGTTTGTAATGCAGTGACTTCAGGGACACTCTTTTGTATCGTCTCAGCCAACCGTCTGGCAACATTGGCTGTTTCCAGAAGAGCAGTACCTTCCGGCATATTGATTAAAACATTAAACTCCGGCTTATTATCAAAGGGCAGCATTTTCACCGTAACAAGCTTGGTATAAAACATTGAACAAGCAAGAAAAAACAGCACAATAATGGCAACCAAAAAGATCCAGCCAAATAGACGGTTTTTTATCAGAGGCAGTAAAAGAGGGCGATAAAAGTTACCAATGGCGTCCTGGACTTTTTTCTCATGTTTTTCTGCGTCCTGTAATGTTGCCATTTTAGGTTTCAGGCGCAAAGAAAACCAGGGCGTAAAAACAAAAGCGGCAAGCAGGGAAAAAAGCATCGCCACTGAACCCAATACCGGTATAGGTGACATATAGGGTCCCATCATACCGCTGACAAACCCCATAGGTAATAGTGCAGCTAAAATCGTGAAGGTAGCAATAATGGTAGGATTACCCACTTCACGAACGGCATCAACTGCTGTGGCTATACTGGTCTCACCATTTCTTAGCCAGCGCCGGAAGATATTTTCCACAACGACAGTTGCATCATCCACCAGAATACCAATTGAAAAAATAAGCGCAAACATACTGACCCTGTTGATAGTGTTACCCAGAGCCCAACTTGCCCAGATGGTAATTAAAATCACCACGGGAATAACAGTGATAACCACAATTGCAGGACGGGCACCAATGGTAATCCAGCAGAGTAAGCTGACGGCAACAGCTGCGTATACTAACGCCAATAGCAGCTCATTTACTTTATCATTGGCAGTTTTACCATAATCACGGGTAATCGTCGTGTGGATATTGTCGGGAATTAATCGGCCTTTAAGGCTTTCCAGTTTAGCAATAACCTCCCCAGCAACCGTCACCCCATTAGAACCTTCCTTTTTGGCTAAGGCAATCGTCACAGCAGGTATATCACTTGCCATTTTTTCAGTGCCTACCGTTCCAGCTCCGCTATAATATGAAACCAGTGCACTGGCTTCTGACGGACTATCAGTAATAGTGGCAATATCTCGCAGATACACCGGTTTACCCTGATTCACACCAACAACTAACTGCTTAACATCACTGACATTTTTAAAAAAAGAACCGGTGAACACTTTAAATGATGTAGCACCCTGTTCAAGATAACCGGCAGGATATTCCGTATTAGCGCTTCTAACGGCATTGGCAATCTGATCCAGACTGATGCCAAAACCAATCAGACGTTCTGGTAAAACTTCAATACGTATCTGTTGTGCTCTGCCGCCAACAACAAAACCCTGCCCCGTATCAGGTACTTCTTTTAAACGCTGCAGTACTTTGTGAGCCAGAACTCGCAATTCAGAATCATAGATGCCCTCAGCCCATAATGTCAGAGTGACGACAGGGACATCATCAATGCCTTTAGGTTTAACCAGCGGCATCGACACACCGGGGGGAATTTTATCCATATTGGATTGCAGTTTGTCATGCACTTTAACGATTGACGGCCCCATTTCTTCATTGACTTTAAAACGCACCGTTACTATTCCCTGATCATGCTGGGAGGCTGAATAGATATGCTTCACACCGGGAATTTCTTTCATCATAGCTTCAAGTGGTGCAATGGCCAGATTGGCCACATCTTCTGCAGAAGCACCGGAATACTGAACAAAGATATCAATCATGGGCACCGAAATTTGCGGATCTTCCTGCCGAGGAGTATACATCAGGCCTATCAGACCTATAAATAATGCCGCAGCAAAGAGTAGTGGAGTAAGTGGTGAATCGATAAAGAAATGGGCAATATTGCCTGCCAATCCTAGTCTTGGTCCCTCAACGTGTTCATGATGAGGATGGGATAGTGCCGGTCTTCTTGAAAAATGCTTAATTCTTCTGTCAGAATGTTTGCTTCTTCTATCAGCTGAATTTTTCTCGGATTTTTTCTCAGTCATGGTTTTATCCTGAGCAATTTTAAATGTGATTATTTGACTTCATAACCTGAAGTGACAAAGGCCGGCGGCTTATCCAGCACTCTCTCATTTTCTTTAACACCATAGAGGATGACCATCTGACCGGAAGGCAGTAGTTCACCTACTCTGACCAGACGCAGTTCAACTCTATTTTGTGCGTTTACAACAAAAATTGAAGGGATACCACCTCGCTCAATGACTGCGCTGGAGGGAACCAGCAAACGCTTCTGCATGGCACTTTTTGACCCTCTTTTTAACCCTTTTTTTGACCCTCTTTTTAACACAGGTATCCATACTTCTGCATAATTTCCAGGAGAAACCTGGTGTGTTGCAGGTAAAGTTAATTTAACCCGTGTGGTATGTCGCAGCGGATCAGACGTTGGAAATATTTTACTGACCCTGGCTTGAACTTCTTCATCCATGCCGTCAATTCTGGCACTGACTGACTGCCCTTGCTTTAAATTATGAATCAGACGACCCGGCACATCGATAATAATTTGCAGCACCTCAAGATCTTCATATACCAATAAGGTTTGTCCCGGCTGAACAGTATCACCCACTTCAATATTTTTAGTGACAATAACACCATTAAACGGTGCAATACTTAATGTATCACGTAATTTTGTATCAATTTGCTGAATTTGAGAGCGGGCCTGTTCAAGTACCTGGTGTGACTGATCCAGCTGAGCACGGGCAGCAAAAATATCAGCTCCCCGTTCCACACCATAATCCCGGGTGCCCATCATATCCGACATCGGGTTGGTCACCAGCTGATCGAACATGCCGGGCATGCCCATTCCACCCGGCGCATTATTAGATGTTGAAGATGACACGATTTTCCGATGATATTGAACTCCGGCATTATTGGCTGCAATTGAAGCCGCAGCAAACTGCGCCAATGCGGTTTGCCTTCTTGCCAGTAATTCATCATCATTGATCTTTACTAACAAATCACCCTG
>DAOVUK010000327.1 GCA_030632625.1 Gammaproteobacteria bacterium | reverse complement strand
TTTATGTCCATTCAAATTCCCTGAAATTTACAAACTTTGGGAATTTATTATGGACTTTTATTTCGCCGGAGTCTGGAATATTTTCATATTCTGATTTTATTAAATTAAAAATTCAATATTTTTTCGTGCGAAACCTAGGATTTAACACCAGAAATTGCCGCTAAACGCCCAATGCACTAATTTTTGTCACATCCATAATTAGCTGTTCAGGGACGACAGTGATAATTTATCAAGTATGTGACCTGTCAAAAAAATTGCTAAACAGTTTGTCAGATTAGCTCAGCACTCCCTTTTAATTTCGTACGATCAAGTTTCCCTTGGTAATGGCACTTTTACAACTAATCAGGGTACGCAAATAAATTCCACACGAATTCCACTGGGTTTATAACACATCATATGTTTTGCAGGAACGTCTCTGAGCAGTTCTGGCTGAAACTCGATTTTTGCTCCATGAGCAACCACTCCATGGTTAATTTTATGTTTACATAGGGTATCTAATTCAACTCTCAGTAGTGTGTTATGTTATAAATAAACAGCAATAAACTTAGCGACAGGTCGGTTATTATCGGGCGTATTCTGAAAGAGTTCCAGACTTTCCCCTTTGATGTGATAATTATCAGCACTGGTCAGTAGCTTATGAAACTGGTTTTCTACAGTCATGGCAGGACAGGTCATTCTGGTGCTCATAAGTGGTCCAATTTTAATGTTTATTTCATCAGCAATTACGTTGCCTGAAAATTTATTACAGCCGGAAAAACCAGTGAGCAGGTCATTTTTTCTTATAACAAAATGTATGTCTCTGGCAGAAGCAGGGTGCTTTTGCGCCATTTGTAACCAGATTTTGTTTTCATCTAATCGTTGTCCATCCAGTTCAACCAGTTTCCAATAGGTATTCTTTAATGAAGAGGGTGGAACAACACCGCTACAGCGTTCTTGCTGAGCAATGTTTAAAAACTGTTCAACAATAATCACCTCCTCATAAGCAGTACCTTCCATTTTAGGACGCATGGCTGAGTGACCTTCAAACGTCACTAATAGAGATTCACCGGGCATATAGCGATTTTCAAGATAAGCTCTTTCTAATGATGCATTATCGGCTTCCATTGCAACACGAAGACGTTTCTCCTGACCGCATTGGGTAAACAGTCCGGCATCTGCATGATAGGAATACATGCCGGTCATTTCAGTTGCCTGTAATGGCATAATCCAGAATGACAGGAAAAGAACAATACCAGGGAAAGACCAGAACTGTGCCATAAATTTACCTCTGCTATTTATAATAATAGAGGAATCATAAATTAGATTAATATGGTTGGCAATAAAAAAATTATGCTAGAATTAACTGTAATAATATATAACTATAATTTTAGAATAAGTGTATTTAGGGGAAATAAGCATTGCAAACTAATGTCCGGTTAGTCGTTGAATTCTCACAAGGTATCAGAGCCTTAAAAAATTCAGACTATGCAAAAGGGGTATTTTATTTTCGGGTAGCATTGCATAAACATAAGCAGAGCGATACTGCGTCAGCAAAATGTATGGCTTATCTTGGTTTGTGTGAAGTGCTGGGTGGTCTTGGGGAAAAAATTACTCTTATTGAACAAGCACACAAATTAAATCCATCGGACACTGATATTATACGGGTGCTTGCTTACGCCTTTTTCAGTCTTGGCGATCGCCGACAAGGTCTGGCTGTGATTATTCTGGGCTTAAAAATAGAGCCGGATAATACCGAACTATTATTTTTTTTGGAACAGGTGGGTTATCGTCGAAAAAGGTTAATCGACTCTTTGGATCGAACCAACAAAATTAATCAGTTCTTTGGCCGAATGTGTAGAAAAACAAAAAAATCTATTGCCCTCATGAGTGCTTTACCAACAGCTGCCTAAGCTGTTTCACTCAGCGTAACTACTGGCCTTAAACCCAGGATTCCACAATATGTCCGACTAATTAAGAATAATGATCGGATCTGAGAATAATTTTGAATTTGGGATAAGTATCTTATTCCCTTCAGAATCAAGTTTTGTATATCGAAGATCAATTGAAACAACTATGCCTTCATAACCAGAAACTTTTATACGGTTTCCTATTTCAAATGGTCGATATAACAAGATGAGGACACCGGAGAGAAGGTTGGAAATAGTATCTTTCAGAGCAAATCCAAGTGCAAATCCTGTCAGACCCAGACCAGCCACGAGCGCAGATACATTAATACCTAACGTTCCAAGGGCAGTAACAAACCCAAAAACTATAAGTGTAATATTACTTGTACGGGCAAGCAGGTAAGCAAGGTTGCCATCTAAATTCAATCGTTCAGCTGCACTGCTGATAATACTTCTTAATATTTTAGCCAGGATAAAAAAAATGAATAAAATCACGACAGCTCCAATTATTCTTGGCATCCATATTGTCGTTTCATCAAGTAAATATTTTATTAGGTTATCCATAATTTACGATTCATTCCCCAATCAATTAAAAAAGAATTAGAAATCATTTAAAGACTTCTTCCGGGAGCCAGGTTGCCAGCTCAGGCCAATAGGCCAGGGCAAGCAGCATGAATAACTGGATAAGAATAAAGGGTACGATGCCTTGGTAAATATCGCTTGTTTTAACTGATTTTGGCGCAACACCCCGTAGATAAAATAATGCAAAGCCAAATGGCGGTGTTAAAAAAGAGGTTTGCAGGTTAATGGCTATCATTATGCCCAGCCAGACAGGATCAACGCCCATGGTCAGTAATATTGGTGCAATAATAGGCACTACCACAAATGTGATCTCAATAAAATCCAGGATGAAGCCCAGTAAAAACATCACCAGCATAACAATTAAAACGGGTCCAAATGCACCTTCAGGAAAAATCTGAGCCAGAAAACTATCGGAATTTTTCTCTGCGATACCCAGTAGAAATTCTGCAATTAACTCATCACCGCCATAACCTCTGAACACCAGAGAGAAAATGGCTGCGCCAATAAATATAAAGAAAATCATACTGGTGACCTGAGTGGTTGAATAAACCACATCTCTGATCACTGTCAGAGTGAGTTCTTTTTTGCCAAGAGCCAGCAATAATGCGCCGACAGCACCGACAGCTGCCGCCTCTGTTGGTGTTGCTGCGCCCGTCAGAATAGAACCTAATACAGCAATAATCAATAATAACGGCGGCAGCAGTGCTTTGATGCTCCTTAATAACATTGATTCATGGTGTTGTGATTTATCAATGTTGATATCAGGGATTAAATCACGGCGGAAAATGCCCACGGCAATAATATAAAGAATATAGAATAACACCAGTAACAGACCTGGTATCAAAGCACCCACGAATAAATCGCCGACCGATAATGTCTCAGGCGCAAAAATTCCCATATCCAGCTGGGCCTGTTGATAAGCTGCGGAGAGTACATCACCCAATAAGATTAAAATAATTGATGGTGGAATAATCTGTCCCAGTGTACCGGAAGCACAAATGGTACCGGTTGCAATGCTGGGATGATAACCACGTTTGAGCATAATGGGCAGAGATAGCATACCCATAGTGACGACGGTTGCGCCGACAATACCTGTGCTGGCAGCCAGCAGCATACCGACCAGGATAACCGAGATCCCCAGACCACCTCTTAGATTGCCAAATAGATCAGCCATTGTGCCTAACAGATCTTCGGCGACTTTAGAACGCTCGAGCATCACCCCCATAAAAACAAAAAGAGGCACGGCAATCAGAGTTTGATTGGTCATAATGCCGTAAATACGATTAGGTAGAGCCTGTAAGAATATGGGATCAAAGAGATCAGGCATTAATAAGCCGATTGCGGCAAATGCGAGTGCTGTGCCGCCCAGAGAGAGGGCGACGGGATAGCCGATTAATAGCACGCTGCAGACTGCTGCAAATAACAATAGGGGCATTATCACTTCCATTACAGAGTGCCAGTCTTTGTGATATTATGCGGATCAGCTGTTTGTTTTGAATTTTGCGGCTTTGGTGACGGGGGCAATGGTGCATCAGGAAAAAACAGGAAAACAAGGTTAAAGAGTAATTGGCTGAAGCCCTGAATTAACAGCAGCAGGGTCATGATTAAGATGCTGGATTTGAGCAGATAAACTCCAGGCAGGCCGCCGGCTTCACCAGACTGTTCTTTGAGCGCCCAGGATGCGGCGACATAATCCCAGCTGATCCAGGCAATAAACAGAGTCACTGGTATTAACAGAAAAATATTACCCAGCAAATTAACCCATGCTTTGCTGCGCGGGCTCATGCCGCAGTAAAAGATATCGACCCGCACATGACCATCCTGCTTAAGTGTATAGGGGATGCCAATTAAAAAAACCAGAGCATACATATAGATAACAGATTCCTGCATGGCAACCCAGCCCATTTGAAAAACATAACGTAAAACCACAATGGCAAAAGTGGTTAACACCATCAATAATGTCAGCCATGAGATTGTCTGGCCGCTAAAGACAGAAATTTTTTCCATCACGGCTGCCAGTTTGATTATCCCTGCT
>DAOVUK010000190.1 GCA_030632625.1 Gammaproteobacteria bacterium | reverse complement strand
TTTTGCATAAAACCATAGAAGCTTTTGCAGCCGATCAGGCCAGTGCGATTGTGTTAAAAGATAATTTACCCTGGATTGAACGTTACTTAGGTGAAAAGGCCAATAAAGTTGAAGGCCCGATAGCGATTAAAGCATTGATGTCAGATGCCTGTCAGGCTTTAACCGAGCATCTGCATCTGGATGAAAATTATCGGGAACGTCTGCAGGCTGATATGGATAAACTGCTTGCAGCAACGCCTGAAGACGGTTTGTTGTTAGCGTATGGGCGTTTTCCTGCATTACATTTACTCATGCATTTAATACGTTCTAAAGTGATACCACAATTAACCTTATTTAAAAAAGAGAGCGTACAATACATCCAGAAATTGCAGACTTTACTGGATGTTGATGATACTAAACAAGATGCAGCAAAATCTTCAAATTCTTTAAAATCAAATATATCTTCTAATCAATTCTTTAATACAGAATCTTTGTCTAAAGTGGTAAAGCACTCTTCTGGTTCTCTCTCCATGTCAGCATCTCGTCGTGAAAGAATTCAGGATGCAGTGGCTGTATTACAGAAATTTAAAGAAAAAGAAGTATTAGTTCATATTATTCACGCAAATTATTCACTGGATAAAGTCTTAAATCAAAGTGCCTGTTTTGCCACAGAACATCATGAGGAGCCCTGCATAAGAGCAACGGAAGTTTTTGATCAGGAAGCCCAGCAACTGGCAAAAGTATTTGCTGCGGCACGTATTGCTAAATTGGAAATTGACCATCTATATGATGAAAATATTCATGACCCCTGGTTCAATAACTTTAACTGGGAAGCTTTTTCTAAGAAAGAACTCACCCTGGTTCCCTCTGTTATTATATTAGAATCATCTGATCGTCTGGCCCATGAAAGTATGGTGTCTTTTTCACACCTGCTCAATTCCGGCAGACCTGTTAATATTATTGCTCGTGTTCAGGCACATAATAACCCTGGTATCGGGGTAGATGAAGATCCTTTTCAAAGCTATCGTACCGAGCTGGGCTATTTTGCTATCAGCCATCGACAAGCGGTTGTGTCTCAATCTTCAGCTGCACGTCATGAACATCTGTTATCTCACCTGAATACTGCATTAGATGCGACTCGAACCAGTCTGCATCTGATTAATGTGGGCATTCGGGATGATCAGGACAAATTAGATTTAAATGCCTGGTTAGTCGCTGGTGCGGCATTAGAGGGAAGAGCCCATCCATCCTTCTCAGTTGATCCGGGCGCTGGTGATTCAGCTGCCGAACGCGTTGATTTCAGTGGTAACCCTCAAGCAGACAAAGACTGGCCTGTGCACACCTTTAACTATCAAAACGAAAAAGGTGAGTTCAGTGAAATTGAACTGGATTTTACTTTTGCTGATTATGCGTTACTGATACCCCGGTTGAATCACCATTTTGGTCTTGTGCCTGATGACTGTGAGGCCGATGATTTATTACCTGTTGCAGACTATTTGTCTTTACCTGAGAATGAAATTGATACTGTTATACCCTATGTCTGGGGTGTTAATAAAGATAATGTATTACGCAAACTGGTTGTTTCCAGAGTTCTCATTCATGCTTGCCGGGACCGCTTAAATTTCTGGCATACGCTGCAGGAAATGGCAGGTGTTCGCAGCCAGTATATTGATGATGCCGAAGTTCGGTTTCAGGCAGATGCTGAAATGGAAGTGGCAAAACAGGTTGCTCAGGCCAAAGCTGAATTTGATGCTGAACTGGAACGTGTTAGAACTGAAACTGCTGCAGAAGTGATGAGTCGATTAACTGATATGTTACTGGGGATGGATTTGTCTGCCGGAGGTGCTGCAGTCAGACCCGTATCTGCTGCCGCTGCACAAAGTGAATTTATTGACGAGACTGAGATGGTGGAAGAAACGCCTGACGAAGTGCTTGTTGAAGAGGAACAGGAAAGCTTTGAAGATGCGTGGATTGATTCACCTCTGTGTACAACCTGTAATGACTGTACAGATATGAACCCGTTAATGTTTGTTTACAATGACAGCAATCAGGCCATTATTGCCGATCTGAGTGCCGGTACTTATTTGCAAATGATTGAAGCGGCTGAAATCTGCCCTTCAAATTGCATACATCCCGGACAACCCTGGGATAAAAATGAATCTGATCTTGATGAGCTTGTCGAACGTGCGAAAACTTACAATTAACGTTCACTCATGTAAGCATCATGTAAGTAACGAATGCTATGAACTTAACTGATTTTCTTACAGCACCCGTCATTATGACCAGTTTAGGATTACTTTTCGGAGGCATTCTTGCTGTTGCTTATCATTATCTTAAAGTGGATGAAGATCCAAGAATTGCTGAAACAGAGGAATTGCTGCCAGGTACAAACTGCGGTGCTTGCGGCGAACCGGGATGTTTACCCTTTGCCATAAAACTGGTCGCTGGTGAAGTGACTCCCAGCGGCTGCACAGTGGCTTCAGAAGATGATATTGACAACCTTTCAGAATTTCTTGGTGTTGATGCCGGTGAGCAGGAAAAAATTGTCGCACGTTTGAAATGTGCCGGTGGTAAGGGACAGGCTTTTCAAATTGCAGAGTATCATGGCTTTGAAGGCTGTCGGGCTGCTGCGGTTATTTCCGGCGGCGGCAAAGGCTGTTCCTGGGGATGCCTGGGTTTGGGTGATTGTGAAGTTGCCTGTACTTTTGATGTGATCCATATGAACGACAATGGTCTGCCTGTGGTGGATACGGCTAACTGCACAGCTTGTGCAGACTGTGTTGATATCTGTCCTAAAGATATTTTTGAGTTGCGGCCACTGGCTGAAAAGCTTTATGTGCAGTGTAATATCCCATTAGAAGGGGAGTCTGTTACAGCTTTGTGTAGTGCGGGCTGTGATGCCTGTGGCAAATGTGTTGCAGACGCTCCGCCTGGATTAATGACAATGGTTAATGAGCTGCCGGTTGTTAATTATGCATCAGGTCTCTTTAGCACAGATAAGGCTACTCGCAAAGCAATTGATCGCTGTCCTACCAATTCGATTCAATGGCTGGAAGGAGACCAGTTTGCTGCACAGTCGAATGCAGAAAAACGCTTTGCATCTCGCAGTTGAACTTATAAACATACAAACAAACATATAAACTTATAAACATACAAACCTGATAACTAAAAATTTTATGTTAAACCTTACTGAAGCTGCAATTCGTCTGTACCGTCAAATTTTTGGTTCACCTGAATTTGCAGGGCAATTAGCTGATGGTATCGAAACTGTATTAGATGGCAATACTGCGATTGCAGTGACTGAGGCCTGTATCACCGAAGTGGCCGCTTTGGGTGGCGGTTTTCTGCAGCAGGGTGCAGCACTTGCCTGGTTGTCCGAACAGCAACGGGTAAGGAATAACCTGTTTGATGAAAAACTGAGTATCCAATATGCTGATTCACCCAGAGGGGCACTGGCTTCAGCAATGGGTGTTACCTTGTCCGGCCATAGAAGCACAGTTTTTCTTGCTGCTCATGATCTCACTGCCTGTCAGGACTTATTGCAAACTGCAGTTGGCCGGCGTCTGCCATTAGTTATTCATCTTGATAATCGTTTATCTGCAACGCATAGCAATAGTCCGGGCAGTGGTCATGATGCTCTGCATCAGTTGATGGATAGCGGTTGTTTTGTTTTATTTGCGGAAAATGTTCAGCAAGCAGTTGATTTTACTTTGATCGCTCGTCATGTTGCAGAATTGACACTGACTCCGGGTATAGTGGTTGTGGATGGTACAGAAACAGCCCTTTCGGCACAGGATGTTCGTCTGCCTTCAGCTGAACTGGTTAAGTTGTTTATCGGCGCTGCAGATGAAGCCATTAATTCTCCCTCGGTTGCACAAAAACAGTTATTTTCAGAACAAAGAAATAGAGTTCACAGATGGCATGATCTGGATAAGCCTGTGTTACAGGGGGCGCTGCAGACACCTGAAATTTATGCACTGGGTAATGCTGCAAGAGAAATTTATTTTGAAGATTTAGTGGCAAATATACTTGAACAAGCCTTTGCTGAATACGCTCAATTAACTGCTCGAAAATATTCCTCCGTCTCTTCATTTGGTCTTAAAAAAGCCGATATAATTATTGTTGCCCAGGGTAGTGCCATTGAAACGGTCAGAACTTTAAGCACTTATCTGAAGGGCCTTAAAGAAATAAATATAGGCGTTATTGGTCTACACAGCCTACGTCCGTTTAATGCCAGTCAGTTAATCGACATACTGCAAAAAAATAAAAGCAGCACACAGCAACTTATTATTCTTGAACGAATGACTGTACCTTTAGCCGATGACGCGCCGTTGATGCGTGAAATTCGTGCTGCCATACATAAAAAATTATCCACTGAAAAGGGCACAGGTATCAGTGATTTTCCACAACTACGTTCAATCATTTATGGTCTGGGTGGTGTTTCTCTCAATCTGGAAGATTTATGGGTATTGTGTCAGGAAATAAAAAATTCAGGCTCAAAATCTATTGCTTCTAAAGCTAACGTTGCTAAGGGCAGGTATCTGGGTGTGCCATTTGTTTCCTATGATGTAAGAAATGCCCGCAGTAAGACAAAAGAGGATTACCCGAAACGACAGGTGATGTTAGACACTCTGGTACGTTATTACCCCCAAATTAGTGAATTGGGTATCAATGCAAAAGGAAAAGGATTGTCTGTGTGTTCTGCTGCCGGCAACGCAATCAGTTTTGCTATAAGCCATATGAGCGATGGCAGTGACAATATTGCTTATGCTCTGGACCTGTCAGCAAGCCTGCATAAACTTAAAGGCGGATATCTGCGCAGTTCAATTTCATCTTCATGGGAACAATGGGCAACGCGACAAACAGATTATATCACACAGGCAGATCAGCCCTATAATGCGGGTAGTTCGAGTCTGGTTGATTTCTTTATGGTCATATCAGCTGATGAAAAATCTTTACTCAGTGCCTGTCAGCAATTAGCTGACAATGGTGTGCTGATCTATACTGACAATTTACCGGATTCCTTTTCATCTGAGAGTATACTGGAAGAGTGTATTATGCTGATTCAGGATAATAATATTACTCTGCATAAAGTTGATACACCGGCAGATAATGATATCATCCAGATTGACGTTCAATGGGAAAAAATTCTGGCAACACTGATTGCAAGCTTACTTAATAATAACCAGTTAAATATCAAGCAGCGCAAAGTCGTTTCTATTCGTGAATCCTTAATCAATGCTGCTTCTGAAGAAAAGAAAACTTCCTTAACGGAGATATTTAAAGAGACGCTTGATGCCATTATTGAAAATTCAGTCGAATTTGACAATTACCAAATGGTGTTATCAGACTCGGTTAAAACTGCCAATACACAGTTAACAATATCTGCAGTACCAGAGATGGTCAAAAAATTAGGTCAGGCAAGTGAATCATATGATAGTTTACCCCGTTTTTGGGATCAGGTCGGTGTTTTATTGCAAGCGGATGAGTCCGATCAGCTAACGGCAGACCCTTATCTTGCTACGGGTACAATACCTTCTTTAAGCGCTACATTTAATGATATGAGCCGCCATCGTCATACCATTAATGGCGCTGATTTTGATGTCCCGGTGTTTAATCCGCAAAAATGTACCGCCTGTGGTGCATGCTGGGCAAACTGTCCTGATAGTGCCATTGCGGTTGTTGCAATCACACCCAAAGCATTAATTGAAACAGGTATTAACATGACCGGGGCAGATGCGCTGCGCAGTGTCACTGCTAAACTGGCTTCGCGAATGGCAAAACGCTGTCGAAATAATGAAATCGAAGCGAATAATGCCGGTGAATTAATCAGTGATGCTTTTGACTGGTTCAAAGAAAAATCAGGCCTGCCTGAAGAACGCATGCTGAATATCGAAACTGATTTTGAAAAGGTCCACCTGGCCATAGCCGATCTACCTGTTGTGACCACAGAACTATTGTTTTATTCGCAAGAAAAGAGACAAAATGATAGTGGTGAATTATTTAGTCTGATTATTAATCCTGACAGCTGCAAAGGCTGTGGTCTTTGTGTAGAACTGTGTGATTCGATCACTCAAGCCGGGCAGCAGAATAGTGACGCTGAGCAAAATCAAAGCAGTGCCTTAACTCATGCTGCTGAAGACTCGTTTAGCTCAAACTATCAATTTAGTTCAAACTATCAATTTAGTTCAAACTGTCAATTAAAGCAGCAATGGAAAATATGGCAGCAAACGCCTGATACGTCATCAGCCACCATTGAACGCCTTTTGCAGGAACACACAATCAATGCCGGTGCTGCACTGATGTTGTCACGTCATAATGCTTTCTCATTGTCTGGCGGTGATCATGGCGAATTGGCTTCCGGCGAAAAAATTGCCATGCGCCAATTATTAAGTGCCACCGAATACCATCAACAACCGCTGCTGCATCAATTTATTGCTGAGCTTGACAGTTTACGAAATGACTTAAAACAGGCAATCAATGCCTCTTTGTCTGAAGCTCTGCCTACCGACAATCTGACTCATCTGGCTGAAAAATTATCTGATGTAAAAACACGTCAGGTCGATTTAAATGCACTATTAGAGCAATCCTCGCAAGTGATGGATAC
>DAOVUK010000279.1 GCA_030632625.1 Gammaproteobacteria bacterium | reverse complement strand
CTTGATGAAAAAAATCAGGAACTCTGGGAAATGGCCCATCATGATGCCTTAACAGGTGCCTTGAATCGAAGAGCTTTTGAGGAGAATTGGAAAAATATTGCCCAGCTTTTTTCTGAAAGTCGCTGTCAGATCTCTTTAATCCTGTTTGATATTAACCGTTTTAAAAGTATTAATGATAGTTATGGTCACCCGGTTGGCGATGAAGTACTTAAAAAATTTGCTTTTGCCATACAAAAAGTATTACGTCAGGGTGAAAAAACATATCGTATCGGTGGTGATGAATTTGCGGCTATTTTGTATAACTGTAAACCGGATGATGCTGTCGACATTGCTAATCGATGTCAAAGCGCTATCAATAAAATGTCTTTTGTTCAACAGGGTATAAAAGAACCTGTCCGGGCCAGTATTGGTGTCGCCCATAATAATACAGACGATCATGCCAGCATTTCTGACTTACTCTGGCAAGCTGATATTGCCGTTTATTCTGCAAAAAAACCCGGGCAGTCCCATGTGGTGACTTATTCTGACAAAATTAAAAACATTTCCACAACAATCCTCTCCAGTAAAATTAACAACATTGTTTTTAATGTGATTGAGACAGGCAGTAATATCAATATGTTCTATCAGCCTATTATCAATCTTGGCGATGAAAAAGCAGAGTATTATGAAGCGCTGCTGAGAATTAAAAATGGCAATGAAATTATTCCTCCCGGACCAATTTTTCAGCTCATTGAAGCCAGAAAGCTGGATTATGAGCTGGATAGAGTCATTTTCCAACAAATCGCCAGAGATCTTAAACACGGTATTATCCCTGTTAATACCGGAGTTTCGGTAAATGTTTCCGGCCCATCAATTATTAATACCCATATCGTTGAACAATTATCCATTTTTGTGCCTTTTTTATCACACTATAAAATTGTTTTAGAAATTACTGAAACAACCCTGATCACCAATATTGACCATGCCACGGAAAACATAAATAAACTTAAAAATCTGGGGTTCCTTATTGCACTTGATGATTTTGGCAGCGGCTATTCTTCTATTAGTTATTTATCCACTATGCCGGTCGATATCGTCAAATTTGACATTACACTCATCAGACAACTTGAAGATGAGAAACAATTCAGCATTATCAGCCATCTGGCGAAAATGATTATGGAAACCGGTCACCTGCTGGTTGCAGAAGGCATTGAAACAGAACAATTAAAAGAAAAAATTAAACATCTTGGTTTTAACTATGCTCAGGGTTATATTTACGGTAAGCCTTCACCCACTATAAAATAATAACTGTTTACAACAACTATTTATTGAAATTAAAGGAGCTCTCAATGGATCGGCATTTATCTCTTTCTCAGGCTGCACGCCTTATTGGTGTCAAACGCGGCGACATTCAGAAAAAAATACAGGAAAATAAACTGACCGTTATGGAAGGCACCGTAGTACTTTCTGATTTAAAAAAAGCCTTTCCGGAAGCCGCCTATGAAGATAATACCATGATGGAAAAAATGGAAAAGTTCATGCAGGATGCGGTACATAAAATGGCTCAAAGTGAACGCGAAGGTGCTCATTTAGATGCATTGAGTCGACGTCTGGTCAAAATCAATAAAGAACTGGCTGATGAAAAAAATCGTGCTGACCATATGGAAGTACTGATTGACGGTATGAAGCAAAAATTCATAGAACTAAAAGTCAATGTCTCACATGAAAATACATTCAATGAAATTAAAACCTGGTTCAATACCGCCGTCAGAAATCTGGAGGAAGAGAAACTAACAACACCTGTTGAAAATCTGGAAAATCAAATAAAACAGTTTATGCAGCCTCATGTGCGCTTATTACCCAGTCGTCATGATTATATTTCAGATAAATCTGAAACCTTATTAGAATCAGCACTGCGCTCCGGTCTGGCTGTTGATTATGGCTGTAATAATGGTAAATGTGGTAAATGTAAAGCCAGGCTGTTATCCGGTCAGGTTGAAAAGACACGTCATCAGGACTATGTTTTTTCAGAAAGTGAAAAAAGCCAGGGCTATATTCTGACCTGCTCTAATACAGCAATAACTGATATCACATTAGAAACAGAAGAAGCTGTCTGTTGCGATGATATTCCATTGCAGACAATTGTCGCTAAAGTTAAAAAATCTGTACAGGTTAATGACAACGTAATAGTTTTAACATTAAAAACACCACGCAGCCAACGCCTGAGATTTCTTGCGGGTCAGCACATTGAGTTAGCTTGTAATTATCACCAGCAGAGTGATATTCTGCAGCAAGAACAACCGATCGTTGCCGAATATTCCATTGCCAGCTGTCCCTGCGAACCAGCTAATTTAGAATTTCATATACCTGTCAATAAAAATGAAGCTTTTGCCAATGCGATAAAAGACGATCTAAAAAATATTGACAGTCTGACACTTAAGGGGCCGCATGGCAGCTTTGTGCTAGACGAAGACTCACCTAATTCATTGATTTTTGCTGCCTGGGATACCGGTTTTGCGCCAATGAAAAGTTTGATAGAACATGCTCTGTCACTGGAAAAGGCAGATACCATTCATCTGTACTGGATGACAACAAAAGTAGAAAATCACTACATGGATAATTTATGTCGTTCATGGAACGATGCCTTGGATAATTTTACTTATACCCGCATTATGTGTGAAGCGAAAACTGATGTCGTGGTGGAATCTCTCATGGATCATATTCATAATGAGCACAGTCATCTGATGAATTTTGATTTATATATTGCCGCACCCGGTCATTTAAATCATTTACTGAAGCCATTTTTAATTTCCCATGGCGTAAAAAGCCAGAATATGCATTTTGAAAGCACATTTCATGGGGATGAGATTAGTGATTAGCTGGTAAGTTTATATGTTGTAAGTTGGTAAGTTTATATGTTGTTATGTGGTCAGCCAACATACTAACTTACCAACTTACAAACTTTATTGCGGGATTTTTGCCTTTAATGCCGCCCGATCAAACCACCAGTTATCTTCACCGACAATAGCACCCACCACCATACCCATACGAGGTAAAAAGACATCAGGATCTCTTAAATCCAGCTTATCCATCCAGACATCCAGTCCTGTCTGAGTTTCTACCTTACTATGACGTAAAGCAACTTTAGCCAGCATGTTTGAGGTGAGGACTTTTAAATCATCTCGTTTTTTACCCTCGGTACGCTGATCAACAATGAAATGTGCAGTAATGGCAGAGAGTGCTGCACCATCCGCATCATCCGTGGTTTCATTGATCACATTATTGAGCATATTAATGCTGTATTCCGGTTCAACAGGATAAGTCACTGACAGCCAGACACCATGGCCAAGCGCAACAATTGAGGAGGGTAATTCTGTTTGATACAACATATCACAGGCTTCTATCGCTAACTGCCACTTTTCATGGGCAATACAAACATCAAAGGCTGCTTTTGCGTGATTCCAGACATCACTCATTTGAGTCATACCCAGCTCTGCATTGGCCAGATCCAGCAACAGCCTGGCTCTCTCCATCGGTTCAACAACCGCTGGCAGTTTTTCCAGTTTTTTGGTCAGTTCAACAACTTTTGCAGCAAGAAATTCACGTGATTCTTTTGCATCAGAGGTTTCAATAAAATTTTGTTGTTCTTTACTCGCCTGATTCATTTAAGCTCTCTCATTTAAAGCACCTACATTTAACCTAGAATAATTTAAGTTCAAATAAAAAGCAGCATTACAGCTTTTTTTTCTTTATATCGTTATAATCCTGATGATATTTGTCAACAGTTTGGGACAGAGTTATCCTGATTCAAGTATTACAAAAAACACAATACGCATTTCAGATAGAATTATGGGCATAAAAAAGAAAGTCAGCTTTAATAAAGATCTCATTCACGAAGTCGATCAGCTTATTATGGATACCGGCTGCTATCAGGCTGTTGAATTATTACTACGCTTCGGCTTATTAGCCTATGCTGAATACGAACAATGGCGTATGGGTAAGATTCCTTATCTTTCTGACATACTAAGCACTCAAAAAGAAACTATAATTCCTCTTTTAGATGAGGCCGGACTCTATGTGAAATCTCTGAAGATGACACCTGAACCTGTCATCATGCAGCAATGGGAACAAAATGAGATCCATGATCATTTAAAGTTCTGTCCCGACAATAGTATTTTTACTGAGTATCTGACCAGACAGTATTTTCGAAAAAATGATGATGATCAAATGGATCTTTTTTTTGATAATCAATCATTAGTCATTATCAGAGAATTGAAGCGTGCTCTGATCTCACGCAACATTCGAATCGCCAGTCAAAAATTCCAGGCACTTTATGATATCGAACCCGAACATGAAATAGTCATGCCGGCAAAAAAATTATTAGACGCCCTGATTAATGCGCTTGAAGAAGAACAGGTGACAGACCCTGTCGATGAAATGCATTACTTATTGAGTGAGCTCAGCCCTTTGGCTAAAAAGGCATTGGCTGGTCAGGAGCGTGACTATATGTCCTTATTCTGGCGTCGTCTGGCCCGGTATATTGATGACTCACTTTATAATGAGTTCTCTACGAAAGAACAAGCAGGAATACACACTTCATTTTGTTATCAACAGATCCCTGACTGGCAAGCCGTCATTAACAGCATTGAACAGATGCCCAATGGTATGCAGCAGCCTGAGTTACTCGCCCGTTATGCTATTGCCTTAAGAAAATCAGGGCAACGAGAACAATATATCCAGGCTATTTGCCAATACTTCTGGCAATTTTCTAATGAAGACTATGATGCATCTGTTTTGCTTAAATTTATAGCTGAAGATTCTGGATTAAAAAACAGCTGGCATGACTTTCAGGATCTGGAACTCGATGAACAATGGGGCAGACAACATTTTCCCTGCTGGCTGTTGATACAAACCCCCGGGATCAGCCATCATATTATTTCAGGTAAACAAACACCTGAAGAATTTAAAATATTGCATAAGCTGATACTGACAGAAATAAAAGAAAACAGGCAATCCATCACCTTGAGAAAACAACTAAAAGAGTCTCATGCCGGTATGCTTGAATATTATCTTAAACTGAAATAAGCCCCCAATCAGCAGAATAATGAATTTTCTAAGGTTCTAATAATTCCGTCATCAGTGCCAGCTTTTTCCATGCTG
>DAOVUK010000044.1 GCA_030632625.1 Gammaproteobacteria bacterium | reverse complement strand
TATGGAGTTATTGATAATTCTCCCAAAAAAACCGTGGACTATGATGGTTATTCCTGGCATTCCTGGGCTAAAGAGGATAATAAGGATGATATTACTCTTATTTTAAGTTTCTCAGGAGGAGGGACTCGTGCTGCGGCATTATCTTATGGCGTATTAGACGGTCTGAGAAAAACATCCGTTCAAATTGATGGGAAAATGGTGCGTCTACTGGATGAAGTAGACTATATCAGTTCTGTGTCAGGAGGGAGTTTTACCGCAGCCTACTATGGCTTGTACGGGGATGGCATTTTCGAAGATTTTGAAGAAGCTTTTTTATTACGAAATGTCGAACAGTTTTTATCCAGGGGATTACTGAATCCCCTGGAGTGGTTCAACAAAGGTGGCCGAACACAAATGGCAAGCGATTATTATGACGATGTTGTCTTTCATAACGCGACCTTTGCCGATATGAGAAAAGACGGACCATTCATTATAATTAATGCATCAGAATTGGGGCATGGGATTCGTTTTTCATTTATTCAGGAATATTTTTCTTTGTTCTGCTCTGATTTAAGTAGTTTCCCAGTATCAAAAGCAGTAGCCGCCTCATCGGCCGTACCGATTGTCTTTTTACCCGTAGTACTTGAGAAATATCCTGACTGTGGTTCGACTGAACCCGAATGGCTCGATACTGTAAAAAAAGAAGCTGAGCATGCTCCAATGTTGAATGAGACGGTTACCGGTATTCAATTCCTTCAGAATCAGGATGCAGGACGCTATATGCATCTGGTGGATGGTGGTATTACCGATAACCTTGGCTTGCATGCCATGATCGATATGATTGCTTTAGCTGGCGGTGCAAAAAAGTCACTGCGTAAATTAGGAAAAAAAATCCCTGAAAAAGTGGTTGTTATCACAGTTAATTCTTCAACAGCACCCAGACCTGAAATGTCGTTTACTCGTGAGGAACCCTCTATCAGTGAGACGGTTTCATCTATGAGTGATGTTCAACTGCATCGATACAATAGTACTACCCTTGAATTAATGAAGCGTAGTGTTGAGCGTTGGTCAAAAGAGCTGTCAACGCCTGAAAAACAAATACAGCCTTACTTTATTAATATAGGCTTGCAAAGTATAAGTGAATCCAAACTGAAGAGCTTGTTTAACAAAATTCCAACCAGTTTTGCTTTAAGCAGGGAAACTGTCGATAAGCTTGTTACCGGCGGGCATAATTTATTGCATAAGGATCCTGAATACCAGCGTCTGGTCTCTGATATGGGTGGAAAAATAAGTACTGAAGAATAGCTATTGAATAATATTAGGTGCTATTAGATCATCTTCTTCAGCATCAGTTTTTTTATATTGCCAATAGCTTTAGTCGGATTGAGTTGTTTAGGACAAACTTCAACACAATTCATAATACTATGGCAACGAAATAATTTATATGGCCCTTCTAAAGCCTCTAAACGTTCATCGCCTGCCTGATCGCGACTATCCGATAAAAAGCGCCAGGATTGCAATAAGGCAGCGGGTCCCAGGAATTTATCCGGATTCCACCAAAATGACGGACAAGCAGTTGAACAGCAGCCGCAGAGTATACATTCATATAAACCATCCAGCTTATCCCGCTGCTCCGGGGTTTGTTTGAATTCAATTTCAGGAATGGGATCTTTGACGATTAACCAGGGTTTAACAGCACGATATTGGCTATAAAATTGTGTCATATCGATCACCAAATCTCGTACCACGGGCATTCCCGGCAGGGGTCGAACGACAATAGGTGCTTTTAAACTATCAACTAATGTCACACACGCTAAGCAATTTGTGCCATTAACATTCATCCCGTCTGAACCACAAACCCCCTCTCCACAGGAATGACGAAAGGATAAGGTGCCATCTTGTTCATTTTTTATTCTCAACAACGCATCAAGTAACATCGTGCCTGGTTCAATATTCGCTAACTCATATTCCTTCATGTAAGGAACAGTATCTGTTTCGGGATTGAATCGATAGATTGTAAAGCGCATTACCTTGATCCTATACTCTGGTGGTAGTTACAAATTTATTTACATTAGTGATATTCTGAATTCAGTAGACACGTTCCCTGGGTGGAAAGGTCTTCACAGTCAACGCTTTAGTTCGCACAGGTTTATAGATTAATAAATTATCTTTCATATAATAAAGACTGTGTTTCATCCAGCTGACATCATCTCTTTTTTCAAAATCAATGCGTGAATGAGCCCCTCGGCTTTCTTTTCGAGCCAATGCACTGATCACTGTCGCCAGACCAATTTCGACCAGGTTTTCCAATTCAAGTGCCTCAATGCGAGCGGTATTAAAAATAGTTGAATAATCAGAAATATGGGCCTTTGTGAGCTTTTCCTTAATGGCTTTAACAGCATTCACACCCTTTTCAAGCACATCTTCTGTTCTAAAAACACCACAATTTTCTTCCATGACTTGTTTTAGTTCGGCCATCAACTGTGGAACAGTATAGGATTCGTCAGAATTTTCTATTTTTCTGTCCCAGCGTTCAAGGCGTTGCAAAATGTGAGCTGCTCCGTCTTCGGGCAATACTTTGTGATGCGGATTAGCTTTAAGATATTCAATGATATGCTTGCCGGCAGCTCGTCCAAAAACCACAATATCTAATAGTGAGTTTCCACCAAGCCGATTAGCCCCATGTACTGAAGCACAGGCACACTCACCGGCCGCATATAAACCAGGAATGACTTCTTCGCCACTGCCAACAGGCACAACGACCTGTGCAAATCGATTGGTAGGAATTCCACCCATAGTATAGTGTGCTGTTGGGAACACGGGAATAGCTTCTTCAATAGGATCAATACCCAGGAAAGTGATACTGATGTCACGTATCCCCGGCAGACGTTTTTTAATAACATCACTACCCAAATGATCCAGTTTCAGAAAAACATAATCTTTATTGGGACCACAACCACGTCCTTCCCGGATCTCAATGGCTACTGCCCGACTGACAACATCCCTGGAAGCAAGATCTTTAGCATGAGGCGCGTAACGTTCCATAAATCGCTCACCTTCTGAATTGACCAGATAACCGCCTTCACCACGAACGCCTTCAGTAATCAGCATTCCTTTGCCGGCAACGCCAGTGGGATGAAATTGAAAAAACTCCATGTCCTGTAAAGGGATGTCTGCTCTGAGCGCCATTGCCATGCCATCACCCGTATTGATGCTGGCGTTAGTGTTAGTGCGAAATAACTGCCCTGCTCCACCCGTTGCAATTAAAGTTGTTTTAGCTTCAATAATAATCTTTTCACTGGTTTCAATGTCATAAGCAATTGCACCAAGCACATCGCCGGCATTATTTTTTAATAAATCAATTGCAAAGAATTCATCGAAAAAATGAGTTTTAGCACGAATATTCTGCTGATAAAGAGAGTGCAGCATGGCATGTCCCGTACGGTCTGCTGCAGCACAGGTGCGGGCAGCCTGATCACCACCAAAGTTCTGACTTTGGCCACCAAAGGGACGTTGATAGATACTGCCATTTTTAAGACGAGAGAAAGGTACGCCAAAATGTTCTAACTCAATCACTGTTTCAGCTGCAGCACGACACATATATTCAATCGCATCCTGATCGCCTAAATAATCGCTGCCTTTTACGGTGTCATACATATGCCAGTGCCAGTTGTCAGGCGTCACATTACCCAGGGCTGCATTCATTCCACCCTGCGCAGCCACTGTGTGTGAACGGGTTGGAAACACCTTTGAAAGCACTGCCACCTTAGCATTGGCCTGTGACAATTGTAATGCCGCTCTTAAACCAGCACCGCCAGCACCAATGACAAGCGTATCAAATTTTCTGGTAACAATATTCATGTTAGAAATCTCATATAAACAATTAACTCGTTTAAAACTCTTCTATTTCAGTTTTAGTGTTATAAAATATTAAAAGACAGTGAAAATAATATGCGCAGCATGCCAATACTTAATGCCATTAGAAATAAACTGATACAGGTCAGGGTAATAAATCTGAGAATATCACCAGGCATATAATCCAGAACAATATCACGCATCCCTACCCAGGTATGAACAACCAGTTGAATAAAAAATAATGCAGTGGCCATATTCATCAGAGGATGAGAAAACCATGCCAGCCATATTTGATAAGTGAACAATTCAGTGCTTAAAGAAAACCATAAAACATAAACCATGTAGAATGCCATGAAAACACCCGTTACACGCTGAAAAAACCAGGCCTGTAAGCCTTTTGCTTGATAGCTCATATTAATATACTCAAATAAAACATTATCAATAAAATAAAACAACAGAGCAGATTAAAAAAATAATAAAACCTGATGCAATTACAAGAACAGCCGTTTTCTGTGCCCATTTTTTTTCAATACCGATATCGAGATCCAAAAGAAGAAACCGTATACCCGCTAAAAAATGATGGGCTAATGCCCAGATAAATATTAATAAAAATAATTTGACCAGAGGACTATTCAGTTCAGTTTTTGCCTGTAGAAACCCTGTCTCATCACTCAATGATAATTGAAACACATAGATAAAATAGGGTATAGATATAAAAAGTAATACGCCTGCAGCCCTATGTCCCACAGACATAACTGCAGACATAGGAAATTTTACTGAGAGTAAATTAAGGTTTTTAGGGCGTTTTTTTATTTGTTTTTTAAAGTCGTTCATGTTTTGTCATCTACTATTATTTTATCAATCATAACCATGTCAGCACGAGCGAATTCTCCAGGCTTATTCATTCACAGGCACGACAAGCACAGGGACTTTAGAAAATTGCGTGACTTTACGAGCAGTTGACCCTAAAAGGTTTGAACTCATTGATTTATTAGTATGTGTGCCAACGACGATGATATCAGCTCCCAGCAGTTCGGCTTGTTGAACAATTGTTTCTGCGGAATGTCCACTAACCACTTTTACCTTTGAGATAACCTCACAGTCTGATGGCTCATTGATGTGTTCATCTTCACAAAAATTATTTAACCGTAACTGCATTTTTTGCAGCGCTTTTTTCATTCCATCTTGAAATATTTCCTGGACACTGGATATTGGCATATACGCATTAATAGTTGCCAAAGTACCTGAGCTAAGTGGCTCAATAACATGCAGCATGATAATTTCAGCTTCATGTTTTCTGGCTATATCAATTGCAAAGCGAAATACAGGACGCATATGATTACCCATATCTGTTGTATAAAGAATTGTTTTAATTGTTGAATTCATCATGTAGTCTCATCACGTATTTAAATAAATATTAATAATTTACCTGGTAATTATTTCTGGTCCCATCATCAAATTGGGTAACCATGTAGAAACAGAAGGCACATAAGTAACAACTATCAAAAACACAAATAAAATGGCCAGCCAGGGTGAAGCAGCTTTTACTACACTATGCATTGGCATGCCTGCAACACCTGCCGTAACAAACAGATTAAGACCCACTGGCGGGGTAATCATACCTATTTCCATATTAACAACCATGATTATACCGAGGTGGATAGGATCTATTCCCAACTCAATTGCAATGGGAAATACCAGGGGTGCGACAATAATCAGTAAGCCGGATGGTTCCATAAATTGACCACCAATTAATAATAAAATATTCACTACAATAAGAAACATAATCGGACCAAAACCTGCGGCTAACATTGTTTCGGTTAGCATTTGCGGGATACGTTCTTCGGTCAAAACATGTTTAAGAATCAGAGCATTAGCAATGATAAATAACAGCATGATAGTGAGTTTTCCAGCTTCAAACAGACTATGTTTAGTATCTTTATGCCAAAAAACCGATAAAGTTCGCCACAAAATCATGATGCCGCCTGCCCCTTTCTCCTTAAATGGCCCCATATCACAATAAACAAAATTTGAGATTAGAAAAGCATACACTGCAGCCACAGCTGCAGCTTCAGTTGGTGTAAAAATACCACCATAGATCCCGCCCAGAATGATGACGATTAATAATAAGCCCCAACTTGCATCTTTTGCAGCATGAAACACTTCTGACCAGCCGGCCCAGGGTTGAGACGGTAGATCCTTATAACGAGCGACAATGTAAATACCAATCATCAACATGCCGCCAGCCATTAATCCAGGAACAACACCCGCTAAAAACATCCTGCCAACAGAAACATCCGTTGCTGCAGCATACACAACCATGACAATTGATGGTGGAATTAAAATACCTAATGTACCAGCATTACAGATCACGCCGGCAGCAAACTCTTTGGTATACCCGACCTGCATCATACCAACAATAGCAATACTGCCAATAGCAACTACCGTCGCAGGTGATGAGCCAGACAATGCGGCAAACATCATACAGGCAAAAACCGAAGCCATTGCCAGGCCACCACGAAATGACCCCACCACAGCGATTGCAAAACGTATAATTCGGTGGGCAACACCACCTGTCGACATAAAAACTGAGGCCAGAATAAAAAATGGGATAGCCAGCAATGTATAATGTCCCTCAAATGCAGAGAACAATGTTTGCGCAACTGATGCCAAAGAAGAATCTGAATGCATTTTAAGAAAAATAATGCTGGATAGACCAAGAGAAACAGCAATTGGCACACCAATCAGCATAAATGCAATTACCATAAGAAAAAGTATCAATATAGACATTACTTGTGCTCCTTCTTGTCGGTTGATTTTTTGAGTTCAATTTCATAACTCATAGCTTCTTCCATTTCTTCTTCAACTTCGTGGCTTGAAATTATTTTATCCACTTTACCCGTCATAACATGCCAGGCCAGTTGAAAAAAACGAAAAGTAAACAAAGCCATCCCAAGAGGTAATGCAAAATAGGGAATGAACCGGGGCATCTTTTCGTAGGGTTCACCTTCATTAAACCAGTCAGCCAAAAACATCAATGCTTCAGGCATGGGGATATCATCTGTTTCCAACCATGCTCGTTCGGTAATAAATGGGTACCAATAGTTCCATGAACCTATTAATAATAAAATGGCATAAATCAGACAGGCTGTTATTGATATGATGGCAAGTATTTTTCGTTTTTTTGGAGAGACAGCATTAATGACAATATCAACACCGATATGGACATGATGTTTGACAGCATATGACGTACCCATCAGTACCAGCCAGGCAAAAAGAAACACTGTTACTTCCAGAGCCCACAAAATATTATCATTAAAAAGATAACGTGCAATGACATTAGCAAAGGTGATCAGTGTCATTAAACCCAGGCAAACAGCGATAGATGTTTCTTCAATATTATCAATTATGCGCCCTAGTTTTGTTAGATGTTCTTTATTCATGAACTTCTACTCCCCTTATGGCTTTTTTTGAACTCTTGCCATTTGAATAATAATTAGTGGCCGAATATTAGTGGCCGAAAATTATCGGCCACATCAACTAAATACTAAAACATTTAGTTGTCATACCCCTGTCTTATTTATTTGCTTTTAAAGCCGCATTCATCATATCTTTACCAATATCCTTTTCAAACTTTTTCCACACCGGTTTCATTGCATCAACCCATACCTGACGTTGAGCATCAGTTAAAGTACGCACCGTACCGCCTGCGTTTATAATATTTTCCTTATTCTGGTTGTTAACTTTGGTTGATTCCGCGTTACGTGCCTGCGTCACTTCCATCAATATGGTGTTCAGTTGATTGCGAACATCTTTTGGCAAACCCTTCCACCATTTTGTTGAGGTAACAACAAGATAATCCAGAACACCATGATCGGTTTCAGTCACACCATCTTGAACTTCAAAGAATTTCTTACCATAGATATTTGACCAGGTATTTTCCTGTCCATCAATAACCCCGGTCTGCAGGCCGCCATAAACTTCTTTGAATGACATTTTTTGCGGATTGGCGCCAAGCTGCTCAAACTGAGCAACGAGTACATCCGATGCCTGAACACGAAATTTGAGCCCTTTTGCATCAGCAGGCTTGATTAATGGTTTGTTTGCCGACATTTGCTTCATACCGTTATGCCAGAATGCAAGACCTTTTAAGCCACGTCGATTCATAGAGTTTTTCAGCTTTTCGCCATCAGCTGAATTCTGAAATCTATCCACTGCATTAATATCATTAAAAACAAAAGGTAAATCAAAAATACGGAACTTCTTAGTGAATTTTTCAAACTTGGATAATGAAGGTGCTGCCAGGTGAACGTCACCATTTAACATCGCTTCAAGGACTTTTTTGTCATTATAGAGAGTGGAATTTGGAAACACTTCCATACAAGCTTTGCCATTCATTTCTTCATTGACACGTTTTTCTAATAACGATGCGGCAATACCTTTAGGATGTTTATCCGTATTTGTGACATGACTGAATTTAATTACAATTTCACCAGGATCACAGTTTGCCAGTGCAGATGTGCTGGCAATCGTCAGTGTTGATGAAATGATAATGCTTAATAGAATTTTTTTCATTTTATGCCCTATTTAGTGATAATTTTAATATTAATTAAATTGTTAAAGGTTGTTATGAACTTCATTCAAACAGGCATCATGATTCATGCCATATCATACAAATACTATCTATCATGTTTAGTTACTTGAAATTAAAGCATTTTAATGTCGATATGATGTTTTTTAAAAAACATTAATGGGTGGACAATGACACATTTCTATTTATTTTATGGGTATAATATCACCCAAAATTAGATGATTTAACTGTAATTCAACTAACTAGTGTCCATCCATAAATAAGGCGAATGAATTCGCCCCTACAATTTAGAGTCTAATAAGCTATTGAATTATTGCATGGTTTTTTCTGTAGGGGCGAATTCATTCGCCTAAAACAGCTATTTCCGGATGGCCACTAACTATGTTGTTTTTTTCTATAAGATGGCACCTCCTAAAATACAATAAATGTGTGCCGGAAATTGACTAGAATTATAGATTTGATTCAACTATTATGAAAACAAGCAAATAAAAACTGATTATTAATTTCTTTATGACAATAAAAAAACAGCATTTAATTAAAACCTCAGTGACTTTATTGGCTGGCATGCTGCTATTTATAATAATTTGGGCTGGCGGTTATATCAGCTGGAAATCCGGAATCGATAAACTTCATGTTAATAGCCAGCAGCAGCTTGATCAATTTGCCAGTCATCTTGATGCCCGTTTAGCTCGCTTTAAATTTATACCACAGCTTATTTCTAAAAATATGATCTTAGTTGAACTGCTGAAACAACCAGATAGTAATCCCCGTAGAGATCTCGTCAATCACTTTTTAGAAGATATTAATGACATCATTGGCGCTTCAGACACATACTTAATGAATTCTCAAGGCCTGACTCTGGCAGCCAGCAACTGGTATAAAAAACAAACTTTTAATAACAAAAATTTTAATTTCAGACCCTATTTTATAGATGCAATGAAAGGAGAACTTGGTCGTTATTTTGCGCTTGGAACTACATCGGGAAAAAGAGGATATTACTTTGCCTACCCTATTGTTTATGCAGCACAAAACCTGGGGGTTATTGTGGTCAAAATGGATTTGTCCAATATAGAATTAAACTGGTCTAATCGAAAAAATCAATTTATTGTGAGTGATATGGAAGGTATTACTTTCATTACCACACAGCCTAAATGGTTGTATCAAAGCATCAAACCTCTATCAGTAGAAACCCTTCAAAAAATACATCTCAGTCAACGCTATGATGGTATTGATTTAAAAAATCTGGACATTGAGGTATTACGTTCAATATCATCTCACAGTAAAGTCATTAGAATCAGTGATAGTGCAGAAAGAAATAACAACGAATATTATACTATACAAAAAAACATGCCCAATGCTGGTTGGGATGTCATGATTTTAGCACCACTCAGTGACCTGAGGAATAACAGATTAATTACCACCTTCGTGTTATTCTTAATTGTAATTTCATCTCTCTTAATTAGTTTTCTAATCTGGCAACGACTCAAACGTCAACATGAAAGAGAACACTTTCAACTGGAATCACAAAAACAACTTGAGCACCAGGTTGACGTTAGAACTACAGATTTAATTCATGAAATCGATGAACGCAAACAAACTGAAAAAATACTACGTGAAACTCAGGAAGAGTTAATTCAGACTGCAAAATTAGCCGTTCTTGGTCAAATGTCAGCCAGTATTAGTCATGAATTAAATAACCCTCTGGCAGCTATTCATAGTTACACCGATAACGCCCGAAAATTTCTTAGTATGGATAAATTCACCCAGGTCGATGAAAATTTATGTCGAATACTTAAACTAACGAAACGTATGAGCAAAATCAGTTCACAACTTAAGTTTTTTTCACGTAAATCCAACCAAAACATGGAAATAATCACCATACAAAGAGTGATTAAGTCTGCTATTGATATAGTTAGTCATAAATACAAAAACAGCAGTTCTGTTATTCACATTCAAAGTCACGCATCAGGGTTAAAAGCCAGGGCTGATATTATTCAACTGGAACAGATTTTGATCAATCTTATTAACAATGCGATGCAGGCAATCGAAAGTCAAAATCAAGGTGAAGTCATCATACACATAGAAAGACAAAACAAGTGGGCTTTAATTCATGTTGATGATAATGGCCTGGGTATTGAATTAGAATATATTGAAAAAATATTTGATCCATTTTTTACAACAAAAAAATCAGGTCTTGGCCTCGGTTTATCGATATCAGCCAGAATAATGGATATTATGAATGGTAAACTAACTGTCTGTAATTTGCCTTCAGGCGGAGCAAGGTTTACGATTTCATTATTGGTAGAAGAGTAAAAATATATGACAATAGAACTCCCAAATCTTTTCTTTATTGATGATGAGTATGATCTTCGTATAGCAAATAAGCAAACCTTAGAACTTGCAGGCTATAGTGTTCAGTTATTTGAAAAAGCAGAAGATGCCATTCCAGAAATAAATACTCAATGGCCTGGTGTTATTATTTGTGATATCCGTTTACCCGGTATGGATGGTCTATGCTTTCTTCAGAAAGTGCAAAGACTGGACAGTGAACTACCCGTTATATTAATAACAGGCCATGGCGACATATCTATGGCTGTTGATGCCATGCACAAAGGTGCCTACGATTTTATCGAAAAACCCTTTTCTTCTGATCGACTGCTTGATACCACACGACGAGCACTGGAAAAACGTCAACTCACCATTGAAAATCGTCAACTTAAAACTGAACTGGAATCTCAGGACGCATTGGGACAGCGTATTATTGGTCATAGCAACATTATGCAAATGTTACGCGACACCATAAAAAAAGTAGCTGATACTGATGCTGACATTCTTTTAATAGGTGAAACAGGTACCGGGAAAGAATTGATTGCACGTTCACTACACAAACAAAGTAAACGACGCGATAATAAATTTGTTGCTATCAACTGTGGTGCCATTCCTGAAAACCTCATAGAAAGTGAATTATTCGGCCATGAAAAAGGTTCATTTACTGGTGCAGAAATGCAACGTTCTGGTAAATTCGAGTATGCAAAAGGCGGCACAATCTTTCTCGATGAAATTGAATCCATGCCATTAGTGGCACAGGTACGCTTGCTGCGTATTCTTCAGGAACGCTCGCTGGAACGCCTGGGTTCCAATGAAACTATTCAGCTGGATATACGAATTATTGCCGCTTCAAAAATTGATTTACGACTTTTAGCCGATAAAGGTGAATTTCGTGAAGATCTTTATTACCGCCTAAACGTCGTAAAACTGGACATACCGCCTTTACGTGAGCGCAGACAGGATATTCCATTATTATTTAAACATTTTTTATTAATATCTTCTGTGCGTTATGGCAGAGAAGTTCCCGAAATATCTCATAACACTGATCATATATTAATGGCATTTAACTGGCCTGGAAATATACGTGAACTGCGTAATCTGGCTGAGCGATATATACTACTAGGTGATGAATGCATT
>DAOVUK010000296.1 GCA_030632625.1 Gammaproteobacteria bacterium | reverse complement strand
GGAGGATATAAAAAATAATGAATTCAGCTCGGATGTGCGTGTCTTTAGTCTCTGTGATGACGGTAGATCAGCTAAACAGAGTATGCAGAATACCGCTGTCTTATTAGCACAGCTGATTCAGCAATATGGTCATCATTTTTTATTTAGTGTTCATCCGTAAATTGATAGTTTTAGGCGAATGAATTCGCCCCTACAAAGATAATCATTAATTTATCAATGGCTTATAAGTACGAAAAAATGTAGGTTCGACAATCACTGCGTGACCCATAAAGGGATTCGAACAAAAAAATCTATTTATGGGTGCACACTAATTAGTAACGATCTTTTGTAACGAGAAAATAGCATTATGCTGCAAACTGATTTAAAAAGTTATTCAAACAGAGAAGAAATTGTTCATACCATTATTCATGGCATTGGCTTAATACTCAGTATTGCCGGACTGACCGTTTTAGTTGCTTTTTCCAGTTTAAACGGTGATGTATGGCATATTGTCAGCACCAGTGTCTTTGGTTCGACTTTAATCATTCTTTATACTGCCTCCACGCTCTATCATGGTATCCCGATACCGAAAGCGAAGGCTGTTTTTAAAAAAATTGATCATTCTGCTATCTATTTACTTATTGCCGGAACTTATACTCCTTTTTTATTAGTCAATCTTCGCGGAGTATGGGGCTGGAGTTTATTTGCTCTGGTCTGGATTATCGCAGTGGCTGGAATTTTATTAGAAATCTTTAGAAACAATCGTTTTAAAAAATTATCCATCGCTTTATATCTTGGTCTGGGGTGGCTGGTTGTTGCTGCAATCAAACCGATGTTTGATTCAGTTGCAAGCGGAGGACTGATACTGCTCCTGATTGGAGGGCTGTTTTACAGTCTGGGCGTTATTTTCTATGTCAGAAAAAAAATGCTTTATCATCACGCTATCTGGCATGCGTTTGTACTGGCGGGCAGTATTTGTCATTATTTTGCCATTCTATTCTATGTTATACCAAATTCATGAATCAGGCATTTGAAATTTAGCACACATGTTATTAAAATAATGCACTTTAATATGATCTAAGGAATAATTTTGGGTGAATTAGCTGCAATTGCGGCAGGCGGTGCATTAGGTGCTATTATGCGCTTTTGGGTTTCTGGAGGCATTTATGCCTGGTTAGGGCGTGATTTTCCTTATGGTACTATGAGTGTTAATTTAATCGGTTCCTTTTTGATCGGCATTACTTTCATATTACTGACTGAACGTTTGACCTTTGGAACAGAAGTCAGGGCATTTATACTAATTGGTTTTTTGGGTGCTTTTACAACATTCTCGACCTTTTCGCTGGAGACCTTATTTCTTTTACAGGAAGGTCTGCTGATTAAGGCTGCTGGAAATATCTTATTAAGTGTTTTTCTATGTATTATTGCTACCTGGAGCGGGATCATGCTAGCCCGATCGCTTTAAGCTATTTATCTTATCTACTACTATTATCTGCAATCCAGCTATCTATTATTAATAAAGCGGAAAATATATGGACAATACGATTAAAAAACAGCCTGTGACATTGGTCAGAGTCTATACCGATGATAATAATGGGCATATCAGCACCATGCTGGAACAACTCCATAAACGGGGTGATGTGATTGGTACGACAATTTTCCGGGGCATAGCCGGATTTGGTGAGCAGGGGCATATTCACCAGAGCAGTTTATTGGATTTGTCGGGGCATTTGCCCGTTGTGGTTGAGTTTTATCATAAAAGTGACAAATCTGACGAATTAATCAATTTTATACATGAACAGATCAGTGATGCCCATATTATCAGCTGGCAAGTGAATCTGTCATTTGAACATTTAGATTAGGAATAATAAAAAACATGCTGGATCCTAAATTTTTAAGAAACAACCTTGATGTAGTGGCTGTGCAACTGGCACGTCGTGGTTTTACTCTTGATACCGGAAAATTAACTGACCTGGAAGCTGAACGTAAAGTTCTGCAGGCCAGAACTCAGGAATTACAGGCAGAGCGAAAGAGCAAATCAAAAGAAATTGGTCTTGCCAAGAAGAATGGTCAGGATGTCAGTGAAATTCTTTCGGCAGTGGCAAAATTCGGTGATGAATTAAAGGCAGCGGAAATCCGCCTTAAAGAACTTCAGGATGAAACTCATGCGTTATTGATGATGATTCCCAATATACCCCATGAAAGTACCCCGGATGGTAAAGATGAAGATGAAAATGTTGAACTGCGCCGCTGGGGTGATATTCCTTCATTTGACTTTGCAGTGAAAGATCATGTGGATCTCGGGGCTGAACTGGGTGATGGCTGGAATGGCAAGGGCGGACTAATGGATTTTGAAAACGCGGCCAGATTATCCGGGGCTCGCTTCAGCATTTTAAAAGGCCCACTGGCCAGAATGCATCGGGCTTTGATTCAGTTTATGTTAAATACCCATACCGAAGAGCATGGCTATAGTGAAAACTATGTACCCTATCTGGTTCGGCCTGATGCCCTTCGAGGAACCGGGCAGTTACCAAAATTTAAAGAAGATTTGTTTGCCATTGAGGCTGATGAGGAAGCCATTGAGGCAGATAAACAGCTGCATTTGATCCCCACAGCAGAAGTGCCTGTGACCAATATGGTCAGAGAATCCATTCTTGACGAGGCTGAACTGCCTTTACGTTTAACCGCCCATACGCCCTGTTTCCGCTCTGAAGCGGGTGCTTATGGTAAGGATGTTCGCGGCCTGATCCGTCAGCATCAGTTTGAAAAAGTGGAACTGGTGCAAATCGTTAAACCTCAGGATTCACTGTCTGCTCTGGATGAGTTATTAGGCCATGCAGAAAAAATTCTGCAATTATTAAACTTACCCTATCGGGTTGTGGCATTATGCACCGGAGATATTGGTTTTTCAGCAAGCAAGACCTTTGATCTGGAAGTCTGGGTGCCTGCCCAGGAAACCTATCGTGAAATTTCATCCTGTAGTAATTTTGGTGATTTTCAGGCACGTCGGATGCTGGCCCGCTGGCGCAATAAAGCCACGGGCAAGCCCGAACTGGTACACACCATTAATGGTTCCGGACTGGCTGTGGGTCGAACACTGGTGGCAATTATTGAAAACTATCAGCAGGCTGACGGTTCTATCAGGGTGCCGGAAGTACTGATCCCTTATATGGGCGGCATGGAAGTGATCCGTTAGTGATACCCAATATTTTAGCACGCAGCTCGCATCTTGATGAGGCTTTGCTGGTACAATTATCGCAAACACTGTCATTGTCTCCTTTGCAGGCTCGCATTGTTGCCAATCGCGCCTGCTTTCTGAAAAATGATTGCAGTGACCAACACAAGTCTGAGCCTTTCCTTAAACAACAGCCTGAACAACACCTTCAAGAACAGCTCTCACAAGTTGTTCACCCCTCATTAAAAAATATTCCACCACCCGATTTATTAAAAGACAGCGACAGGGCGGTTAAGCGTATCAGCCGGGCGATCACAAGCGGTGAAATTATTGGTCTGTTGACTGATTATGATGTTGACGGCATTACTTCGCATGCTATTTTACTGCATGCTTTAAGGGATTTTTTTGCTGTTGCTGAAGATAAAATACAGGCGCTTATTGGTCATCGTATTGATGATGGTTATGGTATCAGCCAGGGTCTGGTTGAACGTATTCTTAATACCGGTTCTACCTTACCCGATTTAATTATTACTGCAGATTGCGGCTCGTCGGATGAATTGCAGATTGCGCAACTCAAGGCCCGGGGTATTGATGTGATTGTGACTGATCATCATGCCATTCCCCAGGAAGGTGTTCCTCTATCTGCTCTGGCAACGGTTAATCCTACCCGGGATGATTGTGACTATCCCGATAATACCATCGCCGGTTGTATGGTGAGCTGGTTATTAATGAGTCAACTGCGTACTGAACTCATCGCCAGTGAAATAATACCTCAGAACACAGCTAAGCTTTCAGGGCTGCTGGATTTTGTTGCTTTGGGTACGGTTGCAGATGCAGTCTCTTTGAGCAGTCCTGTTAATCGGGCAGTGGTTAATATCGGTTTGAAAGTGATGAACCAACTGCAGCGCCCCTGCTGGCAGGTGATAAAACAAATGCTGGATCGTGATTTTCAAATATTTACAGCAGAAGATCTGGGCTTTCAAATTGGTCCCCGAATTAATGCCCGCAGTCGTATGTCCGATCCTTATATGGCCCTGCATTATTTGACTGCAGTGACAGCGCATGAATCAATGCAATATCTTTTACAACTGGATCAGGATAATCAGTTACGTAAAGAAACCGAAAAAGATATGCTTGAAATTGCTTTTCGGCTGGCCAAAAAACAATTGAGCACACAAAAGTGGTCTCTGGTGATTTACCATGAAAATTTTCATGCGGGAGTACAGGGCATTGTGGCATCACGTCTGATGGAAAAATTTGGCCGGCCGGTGATTGTTTTAAGTCCGACAAATGATCCGGCCAAATTGACCGGCTCTGCGCGAACCATCCCCGGGGTTCATATCAGAGATGCGATTGAAGTGGTTGCCAATGAATGTCCTGAAATTGTGTTAGGTTTTGGCGGTCATAAAGGCGCTGCGGGTCTGAAGCTCAGCAGTCACGCAGTGGATGAATTTAAAACCATGTTTGATAAAGCGGTGGCGCTGCAGTTGAATGCGGGTGATGATCTAAGACCGGTTATTTATACAGATGGAGAACTGACAGAAGATGATTTGAGCTTTCAAACCATTGCCGAGCTGAAACATCTTGAGCCTTTTGGTCGTGAATTTGAAGTACCGGTATTTGAAGGCGATTTCAAAGTGCAGAGTATCCGTGTTATCGGTTCAGAGGCTAATCATTTAATGATTCAGCTGGCCACAGATTCACACTCATTTAGAGCCGTCTGGTTTCGTGCTCTGGAAAAAAAGAATGACCCATTTCCTTTTATG
>DAOVUK010000312.1 GCA_030632625.1 Gammaproteobacteria bacterium | reverse complement strand
CTACCAGGCTGTTTTTTCTATTTCCAGATACATGCTGTTAATATGCTTGCCAAAATTAGTATCAAAGCCTGCCCAGGTTTTATAATCAGCAAACTGAGCGATCACTTTTTCTTTGATTTCAAAATCCTGCAGATCATCATCAAAACCAGTCTGAACGACATCTCTGACTCTTACCAGGTAATCCAGAAAGGGTTTCACTGCAGTATCACTTTTTCCTGTACGTCCATGACCCGGTACATAAGTCGTCATATCCAGATCAGTTGCATATTCGAGTACTTTAATATTACCCAGCATACTGGCACTGCCGTCAAAACGTCCCATGCGCTGGTAAAAACTATTGTCTCCTAAAAACAAAGTTTTGCTTTCAATATGTTCAATCATAATATCAGTATTGGTATGCGCAGGCACCATAGAATGGATACTGAAGTGTTGTCCATCCACTTCAACGGCATCACTTTGATTAACCGCAAACTCGGGTGCCACTACTTTGGTGCCCTCAGTTTTACCCTCAGTCAGGCGATGCATCATATCCACCCAGATAACTCCCTGCTCTCCGTTAGCCTGGGTGATCATATCAGGATGACCATAAATTTTTACATTAGGATATAGTTCCTTAATTGCCTGATTAGCCAGCCAGTGATCACCATGAATATGGGTGTTAAAAACAGCCAGAATGGGTTTGTCAGAAATCTTTTTAATTTCTTTGAGCACCTCTTTACCCACACCATAGGCTGAACCCGGATCAATAACAATTAAGCCCTTATCAGAAACAATAAGACCCGGATTATTCATAAAACCCTGATTGGCGGCGCTGGGCTCTGACAAAGGGCCATGCATGATATAAACATTCTGGTTCACTTGCTCAAATTGAAAGTTGCCTTCTTCCCCCAAATCCCAGGCATAAAGTTGTGTCGATGCCATCACACAAAGGCTTATTATCAGACCATATATTCTTAACATTAAATTACCTATTATTTATTCTCAACAAACTATAACGATACACGATTTTTGCAAAAAAACAATTCACATTAACCTTCCTGAGAATCAAGGAAAACCGCCATATTTGCCGCCGTATTGAAAACGGAAGCAGAGTATATTATACTAATAACCAAGTAAATTACTATGGTATTAATCAATTTAATTCAAATAACACTATGAATGCTGCACAAAAACTCCTTTTTCAGGATCAATCATTTACCAATCGCTTCCATACTCTGGGAGATGATTTCTACAGTCATCAAATGCCGACAGCCCTGCTCAATCCGCAACTGATTCATATTAATCCTTCCGTTGCAAAGCTGTTAGATCACACGGCCAGTGAGCTTAACCATGATCAGTTCAGGGATTTTGCCTGTGGTAATATGACTCTTCAGCAAAGCCAGCCTGTTGCTACAATTTATGCCGGCCATCAATTCGGACATTTTGTGCCGCAACTGGGTGATGGCCGGGCACTTCTGCTGGGTGAAATAAAGAATTCCCGCAATGAACATTGGGAAATACAACTCAAGGGTGCTGGTACAACGCCTTATTCACGACAGGGTGATGGCCGGGCAGTACTGCGCTCCAGCATTCGTGAATACCTTTGCAGTGAAGCGATGTATGGGCTCGGCATACCAACAACCCGCGCTCTGGCAATGATCAATAGTGAAGAAGAAGTCTTTCGGGAACAGCCTGAAAGCGGTGCCGTTATCGTCCGACTGGCACCCTCATTTATACGCTTTGGCAGTTTTGAATTATTTGCTTCACGCGGCCAGAATGACCAGGTAAAAAAACTGGCTGATTTTGTTATCAGCCACTATTACCCGGAAATATTAGAGCAGGCATTAGAAAATAATAGTAATCCTTACCCGCTGTTTTTATCTGAAGTAGTGAAAAAAACGGCTCAAATGATTGCCCAATGGCAGTCTGTTGGTTTTTCTCATGGCGTGATGAACACCGATAACATGTCCATTTTAGGTTTAACTCTTGATTACGGTCCCTTCGGTTTTCTTGATAATTATCAGCGGGATTATATTTGTAACCATTCCGATCATCAGGGGCGCTATAGTTTTCAGAACCAGCCGGCTATTGCTTACTGGAATCTGGCTCGTCTGGCAGAAACACTATTATCTCTGATGACGATTGACGAGGCTAATGAAGCCTTATCGACTTACGAAAGTGTTTTCAGCCCTCTTTATATGGATCTCATGCGGGAAAAATCAGGCTTTTTTGAGCAGCACTCTGATAAAACACAACTTAAAGATCAAGAAGTATTAATACTGGCACTATTAAATCTGATGGAAAAAAACCAGGTGGATTATACGCTGTTTTTTAGGCAGCTTTCGAACCTGAACAGCAATCCAGCAGCCTCACAGTCTGCACCATCAGGGGTATCAGCTAGCTCTGCAATACAACAGAACTCGCCAATAATGAGCCGGGATCTGTTTTTAGATCGACAGGCATTTGATAAATGGCTGGTGCATTACCAACAGGCTTTAGAAAAAGCGCCGATGGCCGCTGAACAGCGTAAACAAAAAATGGATAAAGTGAACCCGAAATACATTTTAAGAAATTATATGGCTCAGATTGCCATTGAAAAAGCCACTGAGCACCAGGACTATTCTGAAATTGATCAATTACTCACTTTGCTGCAGTCACCTTATGACGAACATCCTGAAATGTCACATTATGCCGGTCTGCCGCCAGAATGGGCCAATAAAATCAGTGTCAGCTGCTCATCATGAGGCCAGGACAGGAAGTCGTAGAGTAAGCATGCATGAATCCGCAGAAAATTTCTATTTCTGCGGAACCTTATTTTTTCTGAGCAAACTCATTCCAGGTTTCCAGTGCTTTTTGTGCAGCTTGCGTATGGACATTTACCGCAGCTTCCTGAGCGAGTATAAATTTCTTCATACAACGCTGATATTCCACAACATCGCTGTTATAGCGCTCTTTATAATATGTTGTTGCCATCCACAATGGTTTGGTCGGTTTGTAGCAATGAGATAATGGTCCAAAATTATCCGCATAACTGCTCACACTGATGCCTGTCAGCATCATGCTTAATAATAAAAATACAGCTAATTTCATTATGAACCTTCTGTTTATTGTTGGTTTTTATTGCGGGCGTTTTAAACTTCAGTCATTCAGTCCAGCGTTTTTATTGTCATAACGCTCCCAGATACGTTGGGCATTTTTTTCTGACTCACTTCTCAATTCAGCAATACGCTGCTGCATATCAATAAAGCTTTGTTTGCAATGCTGGTATTCTTTAACATCTATTTCATAGTGTTTCTTATATTTTAAACTGGAAAAGAATAATGGTTCAGATGGTTTATAACAATAATCTTCTACAGCGTCAATGTGATTATCCGCCAGGCTTTGAACTGACATAGTGGTAAAAAATAAAATCAAAAAAAGAGAAAGCGCAGCTTTCATAATAAAGTTCCCTCTACACAGGCACACATTAAATAATTTATAGTAAAATTTCGAGAAAAAAATGCAAAAAATATAAACTGGTTCTCATTTGTAACATTTATACGGTGTTTTTAATGTGATTTATGAAAAAATTACCAGTAATATTATGTTTTTTATACTAAATTGAGACCAAAGAAAGCAAAAACAACCGCATAGGAGTAAATGACGATGACATTTGGAAAAGATCCAGTCGTGCAACTGACTGCATTTGTGCTCATTGGGTTTATTATATCAGTTATTACTTTTTCAGATAATACAAAAACACCCTTAGACATTGATGATCAACCCTTACACTTCTTAATCAATCGATAGTTCATCAACCGATAGTTAATCAACCGATAGCTTAAAATTGTAAATAAAGTTTATTATCAATCTCTGTCACAGCGAATACTTTAAAGTTTTTCCAATAACAGACTGAAGCGAAATTGTGAGCCTTTACCCACTTTACTTATGACATCAATCCGGCAATCATGAAGCTCAAGAATTCGTTTCACTATGGCAAGTCCCAGACCTGCATGTCTGCCTTTACGATGTTTATTTTCAGCCTGATAAAAACGATCAAATACTTTCGGTAAATCTTTTTTGCTGATACCACAGCCTGTATCCTGAACCTGGATCTGGATTGCTGTACTCTGTTTTTTTACATCCTGTTTTTTTACATCCTGTTTTTTAACATTGATAGTAATAATATCAGCAGATTTCGTATGATTAAAGGCATTGCCCAGCAAATTGTCCAGCACACGTTCAATCAGAGCAATGTCAGCATCACAATTCAGATCCAGCAATTGCAGCTTAATCAAGTCAGCAATATCCGGATCATCTTCAACAATTAAGACACATTTTTTCATTTTACTTTCAGGGCCTCGACAATAGTGAATCTATAGGAGAATTACCCTAAGACAGTTCCCCCTTGTGACGTACATTCTTCCTGTGTTGCTTTTATCCATCCCTGACCCTTGCAACTATTTTGTCCTTTGCAGGCATTGCTTGCTGTTTTACAGGCAGAAGATCCCTTGCAGGCATTAATACCGCTGCATTTAACAGTTGCTTCGGCAGTTGCAGATGACTCATAATTTGAGTTACAACCGCTAATAAGTAGTGCTGCGGCAGCGGCGGCAAGTGCTGCCCCGGAAAGTTTATTTGCTGTGTTCATATTAATAACACCTTTTTTTAGTTCATTTAGAATGTTATCTGAGAAACGCTTTCTCAGATAACGCTT
>DAOVUK010000432.1 GCA_030632625.1 Gammaproteobacteria bacterium | reverse complement strand
CTGTTTGAGCCAGTTCATGGATCAAAGCGGTATCTAGTGGTTTGATAAAGCGCATATTGACCACTTTGATGTGGAAATTGTCTGTTAATTCATCGGCTGCCAGCAGCGCTTCATTGAGTAGACTGCCAAAACTTAATATAACGATTGTTTTGCCGGGCTCTTTGTTTTTATTATTGTTGCTATGACTGTCAAAAACTAATTCACCTTTGCCTTTTTCCAGCTGGATGGACTGTTGTTTATTGATAGTTTGTCCAGGCCCCTTGCCTCTGGGATAGCGAACCGCGACAGGAGAATCGAGAGAAAAACCAAAGTCCAGCATGTGATAACATTCATTTTCGTCTGCCGGTGCCATAATGGTCATATTAGGAATACAACGCATAAAACTTAAATCAAAGTTGCCGCTATGAGTTGCCCCATCACCACCGACGATACCACCTCTGTCAATGGCGAACAAAACCGGTAGATTTTGTAATGCCACGTCATGAATCAGCTGATCATAGGCTCGTTGCAAAAATGTGGAATAGATGGCAACCACAGGTTTTAAACCTTCACAAGCCATGCCTGCTGCCAGAGTAACACTATGCTGTTCAGCAATACCGACATCATAATAGCGGTCAGCAAATTGTTCTGAAAAGGCCACCAGACCGGAACCTTCACGCATCGCAGGTGTAATGCCGATCAGTTGTTTATGTTTATAGGCGGCATCAACAATCCATTCACTGAATACCTGAGTATAAGTCAAAGCAACCGGTGGAGAAAAAATAGCCGCTTCTTCAATTTCTTCCGTTTCTTCAATTTCTTCCGACTCGGAAGGATTGTTGAATTTTTCATAGAAACCTGGAGAGGCGGCGTGATACTGCGTTGGGTCTTTTTCAGCCGCTGCAAAACCTTTGCCTTTTTGGGTGACAATATGCAGGAATTGGGGACCGGGCAGTTTTTTAATATTTTTTAAGGTGGTCAGTAAAGTGGGCAGATCGTGACCATCAATCGGTCCAATGTAGTTAAAACCTAATTCTTCAAACAGGGTGCCGGGAACAACCATGCCTTTCATATGTTCTTCTGCGCGACAGGCAAGTTCCCACACGGAAGGCATGGAACTGAGTACTTTTTTGGAATTGGATTTGACTGTGGAATAGAATTTTCCAGAAAGTACTTTGGCAAAATAATTTGACAGGCCGCCGACATTGGGTGATATGGACATATCATTGTCATTCAGAATGACCAGTAAATCGGCATCCAGATCACCAGCATGATTCAGAGCCTCAAATGCCATACCTGCGGTCATGGCACCATCGCCAATGACGGCAATGGATTTACGTTTTAAGTCGTTGTTCTTTGCCGCAATAGCCATACCTAAAGCGGCACTGATGGAAGTGCTGGAATGCCCGACACCAAAGGCATCATAAGGACTTTCTGTGCGTTTGGGAAAGCCGGACAGACCATCTTTAATGCGAATGCTGCTCAGTTGCCGGGCTCGGCCGGTGAGGATTTTATGCGGGTAGGCCTGGTGACCGACATCCCAGATTATTTTGTCATCAGGGGCATTAAAAATTCGATGTAAGGCAATGGTTAATTCCACCGCACCTAAATTAGATGCCAGATGGCCGCCGGTTTTATCCAGAGTATGCAGTAAAAATAAGCGCAGTTCTTTTGCCAGTAATAATAACTGGTCGATATCCAGATCCTTTAAGTCATCAGGAGAGTTGATGGCGGCTAATAATGGATAGCGCAAAAGATCTGTCATATTCTTTTCATCAGGAGATAATGCTGTCAAAAGGCTGTAATTAAACTTTGAAGTATACCTCAATTTAATGATCACGGGTAATAATATATTCTGACAAGCAGCGTAAGGGATCGGCGTGCTGGTCAAAATGACTCAGGCTGTCCAGGGCATTATGATGGCATTCCCGGGCCATCTTTTTTGCACCATCAAGTCCTAACAGGGAGGGATAAGTGGCTTTATTAAGATTAATATCTGCACCTTGCTGCTTGCCTAAAGTTTGTGTATCAGCCTCTATGTCCAGAATATCATCCTTTATTTGAAATGACAGACCGATATTTTCAGCGTAGTGATCCAGAGCCTCAAAATCTGCGGAGCGGGTGTTTGCAGAACACAGGGCACCGAGCTGCACACTGGCGCGAATCAATGCCCCGGTTTTGTGCTCATGCATGATTTTTAATTGCTGCAGAGACAGATTTTTTCCTGTTGCCGACAAATCAAGCGCCTGACCTCCAGCCATACCGGCAGCACCACTGGCATGAGCAAGCACTCTTATCATGGGCACAATAAGGCTGTCATCAAGATGGGGATTTTGACTGAGCGCTGTAAAAGCCAGTGTCTGCAGGGCATCGCCTGTCAGCAGCGCAGTCGCTTCAGAAAATTGTTTATGGCAGGTGGGTTGGCCCCGGCGTAAGTCATCGTCATCCATTGCCGGCATATCGTCATGTACCAGTGAATAACAATGTATTAACTCAATTGCACAGGCAGGCGCATCCTGTTTTTCCGCTGCGATATTAAGTGCCATCCCCGTGAGATAAACCAGCAGAGGGCGAACTCGTTTGCCGCCATTAAACAGGCTGTAATGCATAGCCTGGTGCAGTTCATCAGCAATATTTGAGGTGTTGTTAAGCAGCTGCTCAAGTGCCTGGTCAACCCGTTGTTGATATTGCTGAGTGAGCTGTTTTAAAGGCACTATCTCCTGTCCTTATCAGAAGACTCGCTGCTTTCGCTGGTATTGCTCTCGTTATCAGAGTAGGCCTCAAGAGAAGATTTATTGTCTTGCTGCAGTAGAATCTGTACTTTCTGCTGGGCATCGGTCAGGGCACTTTGACAGGCTCGGGTCAGATTAATGCCGCGTTCAAAATCCTGTAGTGATTGTTCCAGACTTAAATCACCATTTTCCAGAGCATCGACCAGTTTTTCCAGCTCATTGAGTGATGATTCAAAGTTAAAATTATTATCTTCCTGCTCATTTGAGGAAGATGCTGGTTTCGTTTCAGGCTGTTTTTTTGTCATATACTTCGGCTTATTCGAGGTTTCAGGTCAGTTAATGGTATAATTGTAATATTGCACTTACAGTTGGTAAAGCTCTTTAGTCAGTTTTTAAAAAAATAGAGAAAAAATAGGATCTTCACAAAAATGCTTTTTTTTCCAAATTGTAGAGACAAGGCATGCCTTGTCTCTACGGTCACGTAACGGCCGCCAAGGTTGTAAGCATACGTAGAGACGTTGCATGCAACGTCTCTACCCTATCTATGAATGGCTGAATTCACCGAGTGAATACAAAAAGTACGCAATAATGTGAAGAAGCTATTTTTTCGTACAAATT